>CANFNL010000026.1 GCA_947448205.1 Bacteriovoracaceae bacterium | reverse complement strand
TCTAATGGGGAATAAATCTTTGTGCAATAATTTAAGAAAAAAATCGATTAACTACTTCAGCTCTTGATTGCGATAATGGCCTCTTCATAATTAGGCTCATTAGATAATTCTAAGACTTGTTCGGTGTAAATAATTTCATTCTTTTCATTTACAATAATGATGCACCTTGAACACAGTGATTTTAGCGGGCCATCTATTATATCAAGGGGATAATATTTAAAAAAATTTGACCGGAACAATGACCCCATATAAATATTATCAATGCCTTCAGCTGCACAAAATCTTTTTTGAGCAAAAGGTAAATCCATTGAGAGGTTTATAATGACAGCCTCACCAACTTCTGTAGCTAAATTTTGAAATTTTTTTACACTGGCAGCACAGACAGAAGTATCAATACTTGGAAAAATATTAAGTAAACGATGTTTTTGTTTAAATGAATAAAAATTCACTTCGCTTAAATCAAGTTTTACAAAAGTAAAATCATGCGCCAGCGAGCCAAGATCGGGAATTGACCCTCTAGTGTGAATGTCTTGTCCGTGAAATTTTAATCTTGTCATACTTATATCTCCTATTAAAGACTATCTATAAATGGTTTTAGCATTGGTTTTAAAATGCTGTTAATTTTATAATTTCTATCCATGATTTAATTTTTGGTTATTCTTTTCAACACGTTCATTGGGTATTAAGAATTGCTTCTTTAGTTCCAAGAAAAACAGAGCGTAATGCTCTGTCTTTTTGATTCATTTTTTGCAGAATTTATTTAGATCAATTAAACTATATTTACATTACTAAATTTAAGGAGAGCGAAAGTGGCAGTAAAAAAAATTGCAGCTAAAAAGGCAGCACCCTCGAAAAAATCAGCAGTAAAAAAAACGGGCTCAAAAAAAGTAGTGAAGAAGAAAGTGGCGCCAAAAAAAGTAGTGAAGAAGAAAGCGGCGCCAAAAAAAGTAATGAAGAAGAAAGTGGCGCCAAAAAAAGTAGTGAAGAAGAAAGTAGCCTCAAAAAAAGTAGTGGCAAAAAAAGTTGAAGTAAAAAAAGAAGCTGTCACAAAAGTTATTGAAAAAACTAAAGAAGTAGTAAAAAAGATAGAAACAAAAAAACTTTTACCAGCTCCAGGTGAAAAGCATAATACAATTGAAGAAAATAATTTTATTAATTTTAAAATGACAAAAATGAAACATGAGGACCCACTTACTCATATTTCAGATCATGGTGAAACTCAATCTGAAGTTGAGCATGAACCACTTAAACCAATTACCCGAGAAAAACCAAAAATTGGGCGAAATGAACCATGCCCATGTGGAAGTCAAAAAAAGTATAAAAAATGTTGTGGAAAAATCTAAATAGTTCTCATTAGCCTTCTCATTAGCGAGAGGGCTTTTTTTTAATAACTTATTCCAATTGTTGCTCCTGACATCACATCATGGCAGTTTCTTTAAATGGTATTAAGCTGAGCAATTATTTCAGGAGTCAATTTCAACTCTCTTACTTTTATATTCTCTCGAAGGTGAATCATGGAAGATGTTCCAGGAATCAGCAAAATATTAGGTGAGCGCTGAAGCAACCAGGCGAGTGCTACTTGCATTGGATTACTATCGATTGAAGCTGCAATGGAATTGAGCTTTGACGATTGAATCGGCGAAAATCCTCCAAGTGGAAAATAGGGAACATAAGCGATTTGCATTTTTGCGAGTTCATCGATAAAGGGATCATCTTTTCGCTTAGTAATATTATACATATTTTGAACACAAACTACTGGAGCAATTTTTTGAGCTTCTTTTAATTGTGTAGGAGTCACGTTACTAAGACCTAAGTGACGAATCAATCCTTTTTGTTGCAGATCTGCAAGCACTGAAAATGCTTCAGCAATTGATGCATTTTCATCTCCATCTCGAGGAAGAAATCGAAAATTAACAATATCGAGTGCTTTAACTCCAAGATTGATAAGATTGCTATGAATTGCATTAATTAATTCTTTTTTACTAAAGGCCGGATTCCAAGAACTGTCCGGTCCTCTTAGTGCCCCGACTTTAGTTACGATCGTTAATTTTTCTGGATAGGGATAAAGTGCTTTTTTTATGATTTGGTTAGTTATATATGGCCCATAAAAGTCACTTGTGTCGATATGATCGACTCCTAATTCAATCGCCTCGCGAAGAATGGCTATGGCAGTCGCTTCATCCTTTGGTGGACCAAATACATGAGGCCCTGCCAATTGCATGGCCCCATAGCCAACGCGATTTACTTTAATAGTTGTATCGGTGAAAGTAAATGTATGATCATTTTGCATTGTTTGTCTCCTCATTATCAAAAATTGTCTCAAGCGATTTTAAAAGTTTGTTTAATACTTTTTAATAAATATTGGCAACAGGCAGCTCAATGATAAAGCAAGTCTTAGGTGATGTCTCATCATAATAAAAATTTCCATTATGATTTTCAATAATATTTTTGGAAATACTTAGCCCCAAACCAGTTCCTTTTCCCACCTGCTTGGTGGTAAAAAAAGGCTCCATTATTCTTTGAATGAATTCACTTTTAATTCCATTGCCACTATCGATTACTTTTATAGTTAAAGTACTCTTATGAATATAACAATCGATTTCAACCCATTTTTCCTTTAATTCAGTGACAGCATCTAAGGAATTGCTTAAAAGATTTATGAGTACTTGTGAAATTTGGGCAGATCTAGCAAGTATCGTTATGTTTGATTCAACACTAATCTTGACCCGCAGCTCGATTTTGTTTTCACTAAATTTTTCGGAACATAATGCTAAGCTATCTTCGATAGTTTTTTTAATTTCAACTTCTTCGAAGGGATCGCTTTCAGCATTTCGCGAAAAAGTTTTTAAGGCACTAATTATTTTTACAATTCTTCGAACTGTTAATTGGATTCTTTCTAAGTTTTTTTCAAATAATTCTCTGTCTTTTAACTCGTGAGGCATAAACTGATTTAGGGTTGCAACTGTACCTACAATAATAGTGAGAGGATTGTTGATTTCGTGGGCTACACCTGCCGCCATTTCACCCAGAGCTGCCATTTTTGAACTTTGAATATTTTGAAAGCGTAATTCGTTTAATTTCAAAGTCATTGAATTGAATGATTCTGCAATAATTCCAAATTCATCATCCATTTTTCTTTCATATTTAAATTCGCTGTCTCCGGAGGCATATTTTTCAATTCCACTAATAAGATAGTTAGATCGATTCGTGATATATTTCCCAATGAGGTAGGCTAGCACTGTAGCGAAAACTAATTCAAAAAAGCAAATCATTAAAAGAGTTATATAAATATTTTTTTTGTGAGTATCAAGACTATCAAGAGACATTGAATAGTTTATAGCACCTAATTCTTGCCCACTGGCCGATACTTTTTTATTAATGGAGATGATGTGATAGCTTTTGGTTTTAGATGACTTTTCATTCACAATCATTTTGCCATGTAAAAAGATATTAAATTCGATAATATCAGGTAGAAGTATCGCTTGTTGTCCAACAGAGCGAAGAGTCCCTACATCCATTGAGATCATTGCTGTTTTTAAGGAGGATTCAAACTGAGAGCTAAAGGCAGAAACTCTTTTATCTAATTGGTCTTGCAAAGTGTATCTTATGAAATAAAAACCAACAGAAACGAGTGTTCCTAAAAAAAGGATTTGAGCCATCGTCAATATAAAGATGAGTTTTTTTCCAATTGACCTTTTTATGGGCTGTCTTGTTGTTGTCATATTTATCTTTTATCGTTCATAAATTTTCTTACGTCGTCCCAGTCTGAGTTCTTGGCTTCTACAAGTGGTTTTAGTTGAAGTTTTTCCAAAATATTTTTACCTAAAGGTGAGTCTTTTAGGCTTGTGAGAGTTTTTAAAAATTCTGATCTCAATTGTGAACTTACTCTATTATGAATTGCAATCGGATGTGGAGTCACTTCCTGGGTAGTGGTTAAAATTCGAAGCTTTGCACGATCCTCTGCCGATAGATTATCCATTGTTCGATTGATTCCTCCTCCGGCCGGCATGAGTCCAGCGATCACATTAAAATAGACTGATTCATGGGATTTTACAAAAGTGGGTGTGATCTTGATATTTTTTTGCTCAAATAATTTTTGAACTAATATTGTTGCTGCAAATGAGGTTGGACCGGGAAAAGCGATTTGTTGATCTTTTAGATCTTCTAAATTTTTTATTGGCGAATCATTTTTTACAACAACCAATCCTTTTAAGCGACGCCCATCTTCTCTGACTAAGGCATTATATCCAACGGATTGATAATTAACAAAATGAAAAGGATTTAAATAAACAATATCATAAAGACCAGCTTTGACATTGTTTTCAAAAGATGAAATGTCAGGAGCTGTCTGAAAATCTATTTTACATTTACAGTCAGAAGCCATTTTTTGAATTAGTGGTGCCCAGAGCTCAAGAAGTTGAGTGGCTGATTGTTGAGGAACGATTCCAAATTTTAAGGCAACCGTTTCTGCAGATTTGGCATTAATGCTAAAGCATAGAAGTAAACAGATTAAAGTTTTTGTCATGGATATCAATTCCGAATGATATTAATTAATAAAAATGATTCTAACATCTTTTATAAATTGAGTAACCTAAGAAAAATTTAACATCATTTTTGCTAGATTTAATTGTCGTATCACTTTGGTTTTCTTCTTGCCTTTTAATCCAACCAGGAGTGGGAGGAGTTCGTCCTATCTTTTCAGACTCTTCTCCAAAATATTTGGTAGAAAATTCCTCCCAACCATGAATTTTGAAAAATTCAAACCATTTTTCAGGGTAAAAAAGAAAGGGGGACTTCTGCATTTGTTTTAATCTTTTGGGAGTTCTTAAAAATTCTAAAATCTCAGGAGAATAATATTCAGTAATCCAGTAAAGAAAATTCTTTTGGCGGTAAAGTGATTGTGCAAGTGATTGGGCATTCTGATTAGAAAGGTAAGGAATAACCCCCTCCGTTAGAGTCAATACACTGTTTGACTCATTGGAGATTTTTTCCAAAAAGTAGTCTCGAACTTTATTGTCTGATAAATCCAGCGAGTGCCTCTCTAGTTTACAAAGCGGAGCAACTGAGTTTAATTTATCGTTTTTTAAATCGATAATTTTGGGAAAATCGACTTCAACCCACCTTAGATTTTTAGGCAGGCTAAGTCGATATGGGCGTGTGTCAAGGCCTGCTCCAAGATTGATGACTGTATCGAGACTGGGATTTTTACTGATTAAGTCGATAATAAAATGATCGATTATATAAGTTCTAATAACAACTGACCAGGCCGTATAGCGTGAGCCTTGAGTCCTGGTGGCAATTGAATGACCAGTGCTACCTAAGAGTATTTTTGCAAAAGGATCTCTAAAAAGGGCATCACGTCTTTGTGTTTCTTCTGCCCTATAAGCTGCAATCCATAATGCAGTATCTGTAACATCATTTATTTCAGAGTTTATTTTTTCATTCATCTTATTATTTTATCCACAATATAGAGTGGCCTAATTCTTCTTCCTTCTTGAATAGAAATTTTTTCTAAAACTTCATATTTTCTGGCCATTTTTTCACTGGCCAGGAAGGCATTCATTATGTGTTCATCTAGATGAGGTGAGAGAAGTAATCTGTCTGCCCTTAATAAATCTCTATTGCATAAAGACTCAAGGATATTTTTAATTGTTGTCCCTCCAACTCCTGCGATAAGGAGTGAGCCAGTCACTTCCTGACAAATGTCTTCTCCCGCTTTTGTATGAAGAGAAAAATTATAATCTGGATTAAGGGCGGGGGATTGGTAAATAAGTTTTTCCAAGCGCACCATGATGTGAGGAACCTGATCGACAAAATGAACTTCACTGAATTTCAGGGACTGAAGTGCTCCGATACCGATATATCCATGATCACAGCAGAAATCCCAAAATGGATAATTAGGCACAGCTTTTTCAATGAATATTTTCATACGAGACGAGAGTTTGGGTTTTGGCAATTTCTTATTCAACATTAATTTGCTTCACTTTAGAATAAATCAGAAAATTTCTGATGTTTTTAAATGCATGCCAGTAAACTAATTAAGCTAATTTTGATTTTATGACCATGTCCCTGTAAATAATTCAGCAAGCTCGCTTTATAGGTTCATTTCATTATAAAGCTTCTTTTAAATGAAAAATAATCAAACTAGTGCCTTTGAAACTAATAAAGATCCTCTCCTTTTGCTTCTCAAGGAAGTTACCAATAGCGAACCCACAAGAGTCTTGGAAATTGGTGCAGGAACAGGCGAGCATGCAGTATACTTTGCCAAACATTTAAAGCATATTATGTGGACTACCACTGAAGTAGTGTCTAATCATGCTGAAATTTCGAAGCGACTTGCAGAGGCAAAACTTCCTAACCTAAGAGGTCCTTTATCTTTAGAGATCGGTAATGATGATTTACCAAGATACACCTATGATATTGTTTTTACCGCTAACACTTTTCACGTAATGAGTTGGAAGCAATGTAAAAATCTCATGAAGATGTTGGGAAACCGATTAAGAGAAGGTGCTCAAGTTATCATCTATGGACCATTTAATTATGGTGGAAAATTTACTAGTGAAAGCAATGCTGAATTTGACCGATCCTTAAAAGCCACTCATCCAGACAGAGGCATACGGGCCTTTGAAGACGTGAACAATAATATGATCAAGAATGGCTTTGTTCTTTATAAAGATTATGAGTTTCCTTCCAATAATAGGGCCTTAGTTTATACTAGGCTTGTTTTTATGAAGTAAGCCTCTTTCTTCAATATCGTAAAACCCTTGAGGTCAAGTTGGATTTGATTGTCTATTTAAGTTATTGATATTTCTAAAGTTGTGCTTTTTTACCCACCGAGGCTTGCGTAACTTTTGCGTATGTTTATAATGAAGTAATGAAGACTCCCAATCCCAATTCATCAGCACTAGAAGCAGCGGCCATTATCGCTATGGACTCAATAGAGCTTCCTTTGATCTCTGAGGCTTTTCCTAAGAGGCCAATTTTTTTATCCAAGCTTAGCTGTGGCCTATTTGGAATTAGCGATGATGAGATTGAAGATTATCAAAGCCTAGATTCTCTTTTTATAAAAAATCGTTTCAATACATTTTTTTTTAAGGCCGCAGGTGACTCTATGGAGCCCACGATTTTTGAAGGGCAAATTTTAATTGTCGATAGATCCAAAAAAAATTTTAATGGAAAAGTCTGTGCTGTTGTTTATGAAGAAAAAATTATTTGCAAGCGAGTGATAATCAAAGGTGATTTGATTATTTTAAAATCAGATAATCAAAAATATAAAGATATTATTATTCAAAATAATGAAAATATCGTCTTTTGGGGTGTTGTCACCGCTATTGCCGGCTTTATTGAATGAATCAAAAAATTATTGCTCTCGTTGATTGTAATTCTTTCTACTGCTCTTGCGAGAGACTGTTTCGTCCCGATTTAATAAATCGCCCGGTGGGGGTTCTCTCTAATAATGATGGCTGCTTTGTCTCTCGGACTAATGAATTAAAAAAATTGGGAGTGGCCATGGGGGCTCCTTATTTTCAAGTCAAAGATATTTGCGATAAAAATAAAGTGGCCGTTTTTTCTGCCAATTTTTCCCTCTATACAAACTTATCTGATCGAGTGATGAACACTTTATTTGAATTTACTCCTAGCTTGGAGGTCTATTCAGTTGATGAAGCCTTTTTAGATCTCACAGGATTTGATGAGTTAATGGTAGAGGATTACTGTCGTCATATAAAAGAGACTGTCGAGCGAAATACTGGCATTCCGGTTGGCATAGGTATCGCCCGTACTAAAGTTCTAGCTAAGCTTGCTAATCGAATTGCCAAAAAAGATGAAAGAACTAAAGGTGTTTTTAGCGTCTTAAAAAAAGCCAATTTAGAAGCTGCTCTGGAGAAATCAGATATTGGAGATGTCTGGGGTATCGGAAGACAAAATAACATTAAGTTTAAGATGTTGGGAATACAATCAGCCAAACATTTGCGAGACTTTCAAAATACCAATTTGATTCAAAAACAATTCACTAAAGTCGGCAGGATGATTCAAGATGAATTAAGAGAAGTAAGCTGCTTTCCAATAACTGAAATAGCTCCACGGAAAAAAGAAATAATGAGTAGCCGAAGCTTTGGGAATCCAGTTTTTGAAATAAATCTTATGCGAGAATCCCTGGCTTGTTATGCCAGTCTTGCCTGTGAAAAACTCAGAAAGCAGCATTCTGTTTGTCAGGAAGTTTCTATCTATATTTGTACAAACCCTTTTAAGAATATTCCTCAATACTCTAAATCAATCTCTGCATCTTTTGAGAGTGCAACTTGTGATACCAGAAAAATTATAAAAGAAGCTTTCAAATTATTGGACCAAATTTTTATCAATGGTTTTGAGTATAAAAAAGCAGCAATAAGGCTCTCTAAAATTCAAGATCAAGATGAGCATCAGATCTCATTATTTGGCCCAAGAGACACCAAAGAAGATTTAATCCTTATGCAAATAATGGATAAAATTAATGCAAGAGATGGTGATGAAGCATTAAAAATTGCCGCTTGTGGGACTAATAAAAATGCCTGGTTTATGAAACAAACCTTAAAGTCACCTCGTTATCTCACTGGCTGGAGCGAGCTGCTTAAGATTTGAAAAAAAGATTGAGTGTTGCAGTCGAGAATTATTGAATGCCTCAGGCCATTATCAGCTTGAAAATAATTTATTTAGCAATTAAAATAGTTTAATGAAATTAAGTGATATTTTGAAAAAAATAAATGAAAGAGAATTTTCAGGTGAGAAGCTTTATTATAAGGATAATAAACTTTTCTTAAAAATAGACAATTCACTCTTAGAAGATGAATCAAGTAGCTTGTCTATATACCGACGAATCATATTCACCAGTAAGTACTGTCTGCAGAAAAACTGCACTTTTTCTTTCAGAAATATTCTTTGGTCTTTGTCAACTTCAGCAGTCATTCAATACCGAAGTTTTAATTTTTTTAATGATAATGGGGAAGTGCAAATTACGCTAGGATCTATTTCAGAGAGCACTCCCGAAAAGTTTATTAATTTAGGGGCTGAAGAATTTTTTAATTGTATTGACGATGTTATTTTAATTTCTGAAGCAGAACCCATGGATGAGCCAGGGCCTAAAATTGTTTACGTGAATAATGCTTTTCTTCGTATGACAAAATATTCATTTAATGAGGTCTTTGGAAAAACACCTAGAATACTCCAAGGTAAAAATACAAGCGCTGCCATAAGAGAAAAGATGAGAGCAGCTTTTTCTCGCTGGGAAAAAGTTCACGAAGAGCTTTGGAATTACACCAAAGAGGGCGAAGAGTTCTTAGTTGATTTAAATATTAATCCTTTAAAAGATGCAGCTGGTTGGTATACAAATTGGATTGCTATTCAAAGAGATATTACCCTAAAAAATGAATTGCAAAGACAGAAAAATCATACTGAAAAATTAGTCTCTATCGGCATAATGGCCAGTGGGATAGCTCATGAAATCAATAATCCATTAACAATTGTTAAAGCTAAAATTAAAGGATTACAAAAAAAAATTGCACAAGCAGCACCAATCAATAAAGATAATTTTTATAAAGAGCTGGATAAAGTTGCTACAAGTACAATTCGTATTGAAAAGATAGTAAAAAATTTAAAAATTTTATCCCATAATGATCGAAATGAAGATTTTAAGAAAATTAATTTTAATGCATTCTTGCTAGAAAATTTGGAGCAATATGCTTTAAAATTAAATGCAAGTGGCACCAGTTTAGTCGTCGTTGATAATACCAACAAGATTGAAGTGGAGTGTGTTCCTCAATATATGGAGCAAGTATTAAATAATTTAATTAATAATGCTATGGATGCTGTTGAAGAGGCTTCCGTTAAAGAAATTAAAATTATTTTAGAAATTAAAAATCATAATTGGTTTCAAATTATGGTCAGAGACACTGGAGGGCCGGTGAATCCAGAGATTATAAATAAATTCGCCATTCCATTTTGCACTACTAAATCAGTTGGAAGAGGAACTGGGCTAGGGCTCTATATTTGTAAAAAAATGATAGATGCTCATGCTGGAAAATTTTTTCTAGACTCTAGGAATGAAATAAAACAATTTATTGTTGAAATTCCCATTCTTCATAATTAAGAGATCGCTCATTTTTTGTTTCTAAGTAGTTCTTGCTTCGTATTCTTAATGTCGATAATTTTTACATAGGTTCTCATAAAATTTTAAAATTTATTTTTAATATGCTATTTGTAAAAAAAAGAATTTTTTTTAATAAGGAGAATTTATGAAATTATTAATCATCTTAGCTATTTGTAGTGCTAGTTTTTCTGCTTTTTCTGATGAGACTTGTAATGTTGGATACACTTGTGAAAACGCTGGGAATGGCGAATTCATTGTTAGACAAACAACACTTGTTTCAGATCATAATTTAAAAGTTTGTCAGGTTATGACTGTTATGAATTTAGGGGCAAATGAAAATACCTGTGATCAAATTGCTGCTGATCTAAATAATAGTTTATAAGAAAAATGATATTTCAATTGAGGTGTAAAGGCTTTTAGAGTAGATCTTAACAATCTTGTCTAAATGCCTGCACCTTACTTGGCCACTGGTAGCTTCATAAATAGTTAATACAATTGACATTGCTTTTGCTAGAGCTAAATCATCTATATGGAAGTAGCCTTAAGTTGTTGATTTATTGTTTTATCCTTGTTGTATGATACAATAAGGTATGTTGATCATAGTTATAGATCAGGCGCCTGAGTTATTTTGGTTTGTAAGCAATTCTCTATTAGTTGATGAGATACCATTAAAGCATTTTAAAAATGCAACTACGGGGGAGAGATACATCCTCCAAGAGCTCCCTGAAATCGTTATTATTAACGGTGATGATAAATCTATTGAACCCGAAAAATTTATAAACCGCATGCGAAATCACGTTTTTGCTAGAAACGTATTATTTATTGTAGTGACTTCAGACATGTCGATTAGTTATAAAAAAAACTTACTGATTGCTGGAGCTGGACAAGTTCTTTATCGAGGTGTTGGCTTTAGTCCGTCGACAAAATTTTTTAATTCAATGATCAAATGGTTTCAGACTAAAAATGAGCCGGATCCGCAAATTTTTGACTATACTCCCTATCCATTTACTGCTGATGCTGACTTTACCAGCTATGGAAGGTTGTGTTGGATAAACTCCACCCATTGTATGATAGAAACCAATATTAATTTAAGTCCAGGACAAAAAATAGATTGTCGAAATTCTTTATTTACTGAATTAGAAATTGAAGATGTTCAGTTGGAATGCATTGAAAAAAATCAGGTCGGTCGCTACTACCAATATGCTAATAGTTTAATGTGTAAAATTCATTCAAAGGCAGCAGCTCAAGACAGTAGTAAAATTAATACATGGATTGGTAAAAATCAAAATATCTCTAAGCATAAACCAGTCAAAATAGTTTATTTTGAATCAGAACCAAATTATCGCGAGGAAATTAAAAGTCTTATTAAAGAAGATAAGCGTTATTGTGCTCGAGGATATGGAAATTTGGAAGATATTGAAGCGACTCTAGATTTTCAGAGACCTCATTTAATATTGATTAATCGAGCTCTCATTGAAAAAGACAAAACAAAATTTGAAGCAATCAGGGCCTTTGTTAAAAATCAGTTATGCTATTGCATTACATATTCTCATGGTGAAAATGAAAGTGTCGAAGAATTTAAAAAAAATTATGAATTTGCTCTACATGCCCATAATCCATTGGACATCACTTTATTAGAATCGATGCTCATAAAGCTAGAGTCCAAGTTGCCAGAAAAGCAAAAAACTGATCCATGGAAAATCTATCTAAGCAAGCATTCTCCGCTTAGTAGAGTCACTTTGCATGCTACTTGCAAAATAAAAGAAGTAGCTACAAATGGAGTTAGCGTTATTCTTCCTTTTTTACTTAGTAATTTTTGTGGATGTGAGTTAGCGAGTAATTCTTTTGTTACAGCTGATATGAATCGAATTCAATTTTTCCGATGCTTTAATTCAAAAAGTATTAGCGGCTCAACAAGCCATCGTTTGATCTTTATGGGGCAAAGTACTAGAGATAATGATCAACTAAAAGCAGCGATTGAAAAAATAGCAGAAGTTGGTTATGATCGTTGGTTAATAGGTGATACTAGCAATGAAAAAAAAGCAGGTAAGGTGTGATTTACCAAGTCATGCTTATAACACTTCCCAAAAGGAGAGTGGGGAGAAAATTGGGAACTTGAAGATTTTTGCATGCTCGTGTATCTTAACAAGAAAATTTAGAATAATTTGTTTTAAAAGTGAAAAGGAAAAATTGTGAATTCAAAAAAAGAGACAGCAATAGAATCTCAAGAAATTATTGAAGAAGTGGAAACTCACGAGCATGTTCATGGACCCAATTGCAATCATCATCACCATCATCACGATGTACTAAAACCAATTGTGCGAGACAATCCCAAAGTTGGTCGCAACGATCCTTGTATATGTGGAAGTGGCAAAAAATACAAAAAATGTTGTGGAAAATAATAAGCTAGTTCAATTAGGGCCAGCTTATAAAGCCGGCTTAATTTCTTTATCCAATATTTCAAAAAAAGGCCTGAAGTTAATTCCAGAATAATGTTCTTTAACTTTATTTAAAGCAATGTCAATTTTGTCTTGATTAAAAGCGACCCTAGAGAGTTCGATGGAGAGTTGATGGGCGGTATTGAACAAGCAGTTCAGTGGAGTTAAGGCAGCAGAATTTACCCCTTGTGGGTATCCAAGTGCGCCAGCCCCATCGTGATGTTTTGATATTATAGTTAGTACATCCCCAGAAATGGCATTATTTTTTGAAAGCTCTGCGGCCAGCTTAACCCCATGATTGATGAATAGGTTTTTATTTTTTGAATCTAATTTGTTAATTTCTTCGAGAGTCTTAAATTCACAGAGCATATCTTTTGAATCGATAATATCCAAATCATGCAGTAGTGCTGCCGTGCAGAGAGATTTTTTAAGAGTTGAATTACCCCATGAAACTTTGCCTATAATCATAGAGCAAAATACGGCCGTCAAATAAGAATGATTACTAATAATCGAGTTGGTATTATTATTAATCATCGCCAAAAGACCTAAAAGCTTTTTGTCACTTTTTAGATCATTAGTTAATTCATTAAATGTATCATTAATTCCTTCGAGTAAGATATCGCTTACTCCAAAATCTTTAGCAACAGAAATTACACTCTCAGCTATTTGGAGTTTTTGAAGGGCTACATTTTTAGTTGGCTCAATTTTAAATATTTCTTTAGTAAGTATTCCTTGAATATAGGCTAAATCGTTATTTTCTAAAAATATTTCATTGATGCCTTTGTCGAGATATTTTTTAAGAGTCTCATAAGGAGCTTGTTGATTTTCCCTAGAAAGTATTTTTATAAATTTTTTATCAGTAAGTTTTATGAATAAATCACATGGAGTTGTGGGCAGGTTTAAAAATAATTTTATATCTAGTGGTAAGTAAATTGTGCTTTTAGTATAATTGTTTTCATTTATAAATTCAGAAATAGTCGAAGCCTTATTGATTAAACTTAAGTTCAAACCCATTTTGCTAGTTGACTTAAATAAAGGTGATAAGTTTTCAAAATCAAGCAGATCATCATGTTGTTCCAGAAGTATTAATACTTTAGTGTTTAAAAAAAATCCGCTATTAATTTTTATAAAATTTTCTACAGATGGTTTATTAAAGCTGGAATTTATGATGATAAAATTTAATTGTCGATCCCTGATATCGCTAGCCAATTGTTCAATTTGATTGGCAGTAACGAGTTTAATATCATTACCTGGTGCCAGGAATTTTGATATAGTTTGGTTTTCTGCTTCGCTAAGTCCGATGGCATGTACCAGTGTCTTAATTTGCACCATAAAGTAATCCTTTCACGTTTAATAAATGATAATCTAATGCTTTAATCGGTAACTTACATTTAAAAATTAGGCTTAATATTTAATAAGGCGCATATTAAACAACATTCAAGTTTGCTTGATAGCAGTTGTCGGATTATAAGATTAGCAGTGAAGTGGCATGTTTGCTCTAGTATATTAAAATTTAGGGTAGATATTGAAATAAATTAAAAGTGTATTAGAATTAATGGATGGAAAAAATATTACTTATAGTTGATGACAACAAAGATATTGTGGATGTTGTACAATCAATGGTTGAAGACCTTTTTGATCGAATTGAATCAGCGAGCACTGTTGAAAGTGCTTTGGAATTACTGGATGGGGAGATTTTCTCGGCCATTATTCTAGATATAAATCTTGACGGACGAAATGGTGCTGAAGTTGTAAAATATCTAATAGATAATCCCGATAATTTTAATCAGGCAACTCCCGTCGTAATTCTAAGCGGCATTATCACTCCAGAATTTACTGAACGTTATCAACGCCGCTTTGCTGGAATTTTAACTAAGCCAGTTAACTCAGATGAACTTCGCTCATTATTAGAAAACTTATTTATAGATTAAATTAGGGCTTACTGCCTATTTTTTCAGACAATTTACAAAGAGCAGGATTGTGGAAGATTATAACGACCCGTGGATGAAAGAAATTGTTGCAGGTTTTTGCGAAGAAACTGAGTCACTTCTAGATGAGTTAGAAGCGATCTTGATGGAGATTGAACAAAATCCCAGCAACTCAAAAGATCTTGAAAAATTTGGACAAGTCATCGATCGGATCATGGGGGCATCTAAATCCATCGGAGCAGAAGAAATAGCCATTTTTTGTGAGTTAGGTAAAGTCATAGGCTACAAATCTTCACAAATAAAAGAAATTCCATTAATTGAAGTTGTTGTTGCCGTCTTGTTTGATTCATTAGATTTTTTAAAAAAAATGAATCATGACCTGAAAGCAGGATCAGAAAAATCAATGGGCAAAATTAATACAAAGGCATTCACTTCAAGGCTTCGTTGGTTGTCTGATAAATTCAAGGATATCGACAGGGCTTCATGTGCAGTTGAAGGAAATCTTAGTCAAAATTCAATTGATGATTTAATGAAGAGCCTGGGACTTTAAGTAGACCATTAATTAAATTTCTTGCCACGATCCTTAAGGGAGATAGCGTTCAACACTAATTTGGTTTTGATGAAACCATGGTATTAACTTTTCATCAATGAGTTTTTCAGCAAGATTTAAATCAATTTCCTCTAGGGATGTTACTTCTCCAATAACTTGATCCAAGATTTGGTCTTGAATGACGCCAGCTTCTTTTGCTAGGTAATAAGCAATGAGAGTGTAGGTGATCATTCCATATCTTGAGCGGTATTTTTCAGGAAAGGCATTCTCAATTTTCATCTCAACTTTTTTTCGAAATAAGAATTTTTCATCTCCCACGCGCTCGCACATTTCGACAAAATTATCCAGTGATAAATCGGCAATCGCATCGCCATTTTTCTTTTGTTCTTTGTCGTATTCTGAAAAAATTTTATAGTAATCATCAGGGTATTTATCCATGAGAGTTAAGAGTGTATAAATATCCAAGAATCCTGAATTCATTCCTTGGCCAAAAAAGGGAACAATAGCGTGGGCCGCATCACCTAAGAGTGCCAATTGATCCTGATAAACCCACGGCTTCATTCTAACTATTCCTAAAAATCCTTGTTGGCGACAGTAGTAGTCTTCAAGATAATTTGGCATAAGAGCGATTGTATCTGGATAATTGTCTTCAAAATAAGTTTTAAATTTATTTTTATCTTCAAAATCTTTAAACCATGTTACTGGCATATATAAAGTCATAGTAAAACTGCCATCGAGATTGGGAAGGGCCATGAGCATATGTTTGCCTCTAGGCCAAATGTGCAAAGATTTTGAATCCATGGCGTAGTCGCCGTTAGGTAAGGCAGGCATTAGAAGTTCTTTATAATCAGTTCCAAGTGGCTCAACCTTATAATCAGCATGTTCGCCCATTGATTTGATTAATTCTTTTCTTACGATCGATCCACTGCCATCAGTTCCAAAAATAAGATCATACGAAATCATTTCATTATTTGTTGTCGATATTTTTTTATTTTCAAAATCAATGGCCGTAAGGCTTGATTCAAAATGAATTTTGACTCCAGCCTTTTGAGCTTCGCTTAGTAAAAGTTTGTTGAGATCTGCTCGTCCTACTGAGAAATTGCATTCGCTGGGATTTTTACCGTAGGGCTGGAACGCTTGCTCACCTCGCACATTGTGCATCATCCTTCCAATAACTGGAGAGAGAATAGTTTGCACCTCTCTCCAAAGCCCGAGGGCGACTATGGTACGAATTCCTTTTGCAGTGAGAATGAGATTGATGGATTTTCCTGCTGATAATGATTCAAGTCGAAGATCTGGGCGCTTTTCAAATACCAAGACCTCATGACCACGTTTTTTGAGAGCAATTGCCAACAAGGAGCCAACTAATCCCGCCCCAGCTATAATAACTTTTTTAGATTTTTCCATTTAGAGAGTTTCCTTGATAATTTGTGCAAGCTTATAGCAATCCTCATAATTATTATAAAGTGGAGCTGCTGTGATTCGTAAAATATCAGGCTCTCTAAAATCTAATAGGACTCCTTTTTCACCAAAAGCCTTAACTAATGGTTTAGGATCATCTTTTAATTGTACACAAAGCATCGACCCGCGCTCTTTTGGGGTAATGATTGTTAATTTTTCAGTGCAGTTTTCTTTAAGTAAAAATTCTAAATAACTTGTAAGTTTATCGCCGCGAGCGCGAAGGGCAGGCATTGTTGCTTCATCAAAAATATTCATGCTGGCCCTAAGGGCCGCTAGTTGAAAGATAGGAGGATTAGATAATTGCCAAGCTTCAGCAGTGGGAATAGGATCAAAATTTGGGCCCATTTTAAAGCGAGTTGCTTTGTTTGTTCCCCACCAGCCAGCAAAGCGAGGAATATCTTTTTTGCTCACATGATTTTCGTGAATAAAACATCCGGCGAGACCACCAGGCCCAGAATTTAAATATTTATAAGAGCACCAAACAGCAAAATCAACATTATCATCATGCAGATTCAATAAAAGATTTCCGGCACCATGAGCAAGGTTAAATCCACAAAGTGCTCCCACTTCATGGGCGGTTTTGGTGATATCTTTAAAATTAAAACACTGACCAGAGAGATAATTGCAATTGCCTAACATTACCAATGCAAGCGAATCACCCAGTTCTCTAATTTGTCTTAATATATCTTCTGGCTCGATAGTTTTTTTTCCAGGGGTGGGTTTTAATTCAACAATGGCTTCAGCGGGATCAAAGCCATGGAAGGCGGCTTGAGAATCAACGGCGTACTTATCCGAGGGAAAGGTATTATTTTCAATAAGAATTTTAAAACGTTTTTTAGTTGGTCGATAAAAAGAGACCATCATCAAATGCAGATTCACCGTTAGAGTGTTCATGGCGACAACTTCATTTTCTTTAGCACCGACAAGTTTTGCAAAACTTTTTGTTATGTTTTCATGATAAGGAAGCCATGGGTAAGGTCCTTCAAAGTGACCTTCTACTCCATAAGTTTGCCAAGAGTTGAGTTCAGTATCAATTGCTTGCTTGGCATCTTTAGGCATAAGCCCCAAAGAGTGTCCACAAAAATAAAGTCCCTCGTCGCCATTGGGAGCTTTGGGAAAATAAAAACGCGAGCGAAAGTGTTTCATTGGATCATCGTGATCAAGCGCCTTTGCCGAGTCAAGATGGTTGTGGGTAGAGTTGTAATTGATCATGGTTTTATTCCTTAATAGTGACACTCATCATTTCAAGCTCGTCCACCTCGAGAGTGACTTGCATATTGGCTTCTAAACTTATAGCAAGAGTAGCCGCTCCAGCTAAAACGATAGTATTAGCTGGAATCCCTTGATCTCTTTGGGCCATAAGCTCTGCCAATTGAATTACAGAAATGACTGGGTCTCCTGAAATGTCACTAGATATTCCTTCGGCCAAAGTGTGACCGTTTATTTTCATTTTCATCTTCATATTAAGTAAATCAAGACTGCTAAAATTAGTGCATGGAGCTCCGATGATAAAATACGATGAAGAAGAATTATCAGCAATAACATCTTCCATGGAAAAATACTTAAATCCCTCATAGCGTGAATCAAGAATTTCGAGGGCAGGAGCAATATATTGAGTGGCCGCAAGAACTTCTGCTCGCGAAATTTTCCCTTTTAATTCTTTAGCTATAAAAAAAGCTATTTCTGGCTCAATCTTTGGGTGAATACTGCCCTTTAAATGGAAGACGCCATTATTAGGCACTTGCATTTTATCAGTCAATGCTCCATAGAGCGGAGAATCAAGATTCATTTGTTTACGTTTTCCTTCGCTGGTCAAACCCATCTTTAAGCCGATGATTTTTTCACCTCGTTCGATGCGCCTACTGAGGCCTTCCTCTTGGATTGAATAAGCAGCCTCTCGAGTGAAATTTGCAATTTGTGAAGAAAATTGAGAGAGGGTATAGGCTTTTAGTCTAGCGTCATCTAAGAGGTGAGCTATCTCAGTAATTTGCTTTTTTTCCATAGCAGAAGTCCTTTTCACAACGTCTCTTTCGGGTTTATGATCTAAGTTAGAATTTTATGGAGTTTCATTGGAATCATCAAGCTTTTGTGACAATTATATTGATATATCGCCACTTATTCATTCAAAGTCGGCAGTTTTTCCAGGTGATACGCCTTTTTCACTAACAATGAATATGAGCATTGCTAGCGGAGATCATATTGATTTGTCAGAAATTAAATCTACCGTTCATATTGGTGCTCATGCCGATGCCCCAAGTCATTATCACGGGCAAGGCATGAGTATTGAACAAAGAAATCTCTCTCTATACTTAGGAGAGACTCAGGTTATCGAAGTTAAGCTCCCTTCTTTAAAGCGTATTTATCCCGAAGATTTAAACTGTGAAATATTAGCTCCGAGAATTTTATTCAAAACCAATTCTGCTCCTAACCCCGATAGTTGGAATGAAGATTTTAATTCACTTAGTCCTGAATTAGTTTTCTATTTGCATAAGTTAGGAGTCAAGTTAATTGGAATTGATACTCCCTCTGTCGATCCGGCAACGGATAAAGAAATGTTATCACATCAAGCACTGTTTAAAACAGATATGGCCGTATTAGAAGGTCTAATTCTGGGGCACGTTGCTAGCGGTTTTTATAATTTGATTGCCCTACCTTTAAAGATAGCTGGTGCTTGCGCTTCTCCCGTGAGAGCTATCCTTATTCCAAAGGAGAAAGGCTAGTGGAGAGAATTTTAAATTATATAAATGGTGAATTAATTTCACCTCAGGCAAATCAATTTTTAGACAATATAAATCCGGCCACTGGTAAAGTTTATTCAAAAGTAGCTTCCTCTCATGACCAAGATATTAATAAAGCAGTAGAGTGTGCTAAGAAAGCTTTTTTAACTTGGAGTCAATTATCGCCAAAAGAGAGATCAAATTATTTATTTAAAATTTCGGAACTGATTTTAAAATATTTAGATGAATTAGCTCTTGCCGAAAGTATAGATAATGGAAAGCCATTTGAAGTGGCTCGCTCTATTGATATTCCTCGATCAGCAGAAAATTTTAAATTTTTTGCCCAGCAAATTTTACATTTTGAAGGGGAGAGTTTTGCTGAACATGAAAAAGGCAAAAATAAAGTTTTCTTTTCTCCATTAGGAGTTGTCGGTTGTATTTCTCCTTGGAATCTTCCGCTTTATTTATTCTCCTGGAAAATAGCACCGGCCCTAGCCGCTGGTTGCACCGTTGTGGCTAAACCTTCTGAAGTCACACCTATGAGCGCTTTTCTTTTAAGCAAAATATGCCTCGAAGCAGGCTTGCCCGCTGGAGTATTAAATATTGTTCACGGATTAGGCTCCAATGTGGGAGAAGCGATTAGTTGTCATCAAGATATTAAGGCCATCTCCTTTACTGGCTCGACATCAACCGGTCGACTGATTGCAAAGAGTGCTGCTACTACAATGAAGCGCTTGCATTTAGAAATGGGAGGAAAGAATCCAACCATTGTTTTTTCTGATTGTGATTTTGAATTAACTGTTGAGCAAACACTTCGTGCGGCGTTTTCCAATCAAGGTCAAATTTGTCTTTGCGGATCACGCATATTTGTTGAAAGATCTCTCTATGAGAGCTTCACTAAGAGCTTAGTTGAAAAAATAAAAAAACTAAAAGTGGGCAATCCTCTCGATCCTGAAAGTGATCAGGGTGCCGTTGTCTCTAGAGAACACTTCCATAAAGTAATGAAGTGTTTAGAGATCGCCAAAAGTGAAGGGGGCAAGTTTTTAACAGGTGGCCATCAAGTAAAATTACTCGGTGAAAATGCAGATGGTTTTTTTATTGCTCCAACTTTAATTGCTAACTTAAATTATCTTTGTCGCACTAATCAAGAAGAAATTTTTGGACCAGTAGCAAGCATCACACCATTTGATTCAGAAGAAGAAGTCTTAATGATGGCCAACTCAACTGAGTATGGATTAGCCGCTAGTATTTGGAGTTCTGATTTAGAAAAAGCCCAGCGCATGGCCTTAAGTCTTGAATGTGGAATAGTGTGGATTAATAATTGGATGACTAGAGATTTGCGTACCCCCTTTGGTGGAATGAAAGAATCGGGACGAGGCCGCGAAGGTGGAAAATATATTCTTGAATTCTTTAGTAATATAAAAAATATTTGTACTCTTTAAGGAAATAATCATGTCACAAAGTTTTGATTCATTAAAAGCACCTGAGCCTGTAGGGGCTTATCCCCATGCTAGAAGAGTGGGAAATCTTTTATTTCTCTCTGGGGTTGGGCCAAGAAAAAGAGCAAGCAAAGAAATTCCTGGGGTCATTCTCGATGAAGATGGAAGAATTGTCTCGTATGATATCGAAGCTCAATGCCATAGTGTTTTTGCCAACGTTAAAGCCGTGCTAGAAGAAGCGGGAGCCTCATGGGAGAATTTGGTTGATGTCACTGTCTATTTAACTAATATGAAAGATGATTTTAAAATTTATAATCGCCTTTGGGCCGAGTATTTTAGTAAAAATCCTCCTTGTAGAACGACAGTAGAAATCAATTGTCTGCCAACTCCCATAGCCATTGAATTAAAATGCATAGCTGTCTTTAATGAAGGAAAATAAATATGAGCATAAGCGCTGATTACAAAAGATTGGGTCAAGCTTTTAATTTTAAATCTTGGATTGAAGAAAATCGTCAACTGCTCAAACCTCCAGTCTCCAATAAAGTCATTTATAAAGAAGGTAATTTTATTATTCAGGTCGTTGGTGGACCAAACGCTCGAACTGATTTTCATATAAATCAATCCGATGAATTTTTTTATCAGATCGAGGGAAATATTTTTCTTCGTATTATTAATGAAAAAAATGAAGTTGAAGAAATTCATATTAAAGAGGGTGAAATCTATTTATTGCCAGGAGGAGTCCCGCACTCACCTCAGCGATCTTTGGATTCAATTGGACTAGTCATTGAAAAAAAACGAGAGGAAAATGAAATTGATGGTTTGATGTGGGTCTGTAGCAAATGTCACAAGAAAATTTATGAAGAATATTTTAAACTCACTAATATTGAAACCCAATTTCCAGCAGTCTTTGAGCGCTTCTACAATTCTAATCATGTCAATTGCTCTTGTGGGCACGTAAATAGTAGAGTCTGGTAATGTTTAAAATAGATATTCACACTCATATACTTCCTCCTGATATTCCAAGCTTTAAAGAAAAGTTTGGCTATGGAGGCTTTATTCAGTTAAAACATCATCATCTTCATGGCGCTTCTTGCGCAGACTCCTGTGGCGCAGATATGGTTGATGATAGTGGAAAATTTTTTAGAAAGGTTGAGCCTAATTGCTATGAAGCAACTTCTCGCATCTTTGACTGTGATACGCAATTAGTTAATGTTCAAGTTCTCTCGACAGTGCCAGTAATGTTTTCTTATTGGGCCAAAGCTTTAGACGGTGAATACATCAGTCAGTTTTTAAACGATCATATTGCAGGAGTGGTAGATAAATTTCCCAAACGCTTTGTTGGTCTTGGTACACTGCCTATGCAAGATCCAGTGCTAGCTGTCAAAGAAATTTCACGCTTAAAGTCTTTAGGCTTTAAAGGAGTGCAAATAGGCTCGCACATCAACGAGTGGAATCTTGACGACTCCAACCTATTTCCTATCTATGAGGCACTAGAGGACCTTGATATGTGTTTATTTGTTCATCCGTGGGATATGATGGGCCAAGAGAAAATGCCAAAATATTGGTTGCCGTGGTTAGTGGGGATGCCTGCTGAAACTAGTCTTGCTATCTGTTCGATGATTTTTGGTGGAGTTTTTGAGCGCTTTAAAAAATTAAAAGTAGCCTTTGCTCATGGTGGAGGAAGTTTTCCACTGACTATTGGAAGAGTTGAACATGGATTTAATTCTCGTCCTGATTTGTGTGCTGTGGATAATAAAATTAACCCACGTGAATATTTAGGGAGATTTTTTATTGATTCATTAGTTCACGATATAGATGCTCTGAAATTTGTAGTGAAGATGATGGGTGCAGATAAAGTGATGTTAGGATCTGATTACCCATTTCCTTTGGGAGAAAATAATCCAGGAGAGCTAATTGAGAGCTCGGATTTTAGCGAAGAGATTAAAGAAAAACTTCTCGCAGGTAATGCTCTTAATTGGCTAGGACTTAAAAAAAATTATTTTTTATAGAGGATTATATGGATTTAGAGTTAAAAGGTAAAAAAGCTTTGGTACTGGGCTCTTCAGGAGGGCTTGGTAAAGCCGTGGCACAATCTTTGATTGGCGAAGGTGTTGAAGTTTGTCTTTGTGCTCGCAACGAAGAATCACTAAAACAAACAATGAAAGAAATTGGGGCCCACAAATATCTTGTAGCTGATCTCTCTGCGCCAGAGGCGACAAGAATTGTAGTTGAAAAAGCTTTGGCCATGATGGGCAATATTGATATCTTAGTAACTAATACTGGAGGGCCAAAGAAAGCATACTTTAAAGATGTCACTAGTGCTGATTGGCAGAGCGATTTTCAATCATTATGGATGTCTCCAGTAGAAGCAATTAAAGCATGTCTTCCGTCAATGGAAAAAAATCATTTTGGTCGGATTTTAATGATTACTTCAATTGCTGCAAAAGAGCCACTTGATGGACTTACCACTTCCAATGGACTTCGCTCGGGTTTAGCGGGATTGGCAAAAAGTATCGTGAACGAATATTCTCACTTGGGTATTACAGTTAATTTACTACTTCCTGGATACACTAATACCGATCGAATCGCTGCACTTAATCTTTCAGAAGAAAAAATAAAACAATTAGTTCCAACTGGACGCCTGGCCGATCCAAGAGAGCTAGCAGATCTTGCCACTTTTTTAGCTTCTAAAAAAGGAGGCTATATCACCGGACAAAGCATTGCTATTGATGGTGGTGTGATTAAGGGGCATTAGTTTTTGGTTATACATTTAGGTTATTCACTAGATTTGCAAACTATGCTTTTGGAATGATTGACAGTCAGTGGTCCGGTTC
>CANFNL010000025.1 GCA_947448205.1 Bacteriovoracaceae bacterium | reverse complement strand
GTGAGTCACTACCAAGTGCGAGGTTTGGCGGGCAAAGCAGCTAAACTTTTTACTCTTTACGAGGAAAGGGAAAATAGTATTTAGAAACTGCTTGCTTTCTTAAAGATGTTAGTTTTAGAAATTATGTAGTTAGCTGTTTGGCATAAAAAAACCGAATCGAAATTCGGCCTTCTTTTTAGTTTAAGTTTTACTTTAAATTTTAGTACCAGAAAAATGGTGGATTCGTCCCACCCTTTTTAATAACTACAACTTAATTCATTTTCATTTGCAAAATAGGGCGCTTCAGTCATTTCAGGTCATTTATTAGTTTATGGCCTTTTAAAATAATCAAACACCAAGCTGCCGTTTACACCATTATAATTTCAGGCAAAGAAAAATAAGCCCCAATAAAAAGCGGCCCTTCATCATTCAATTTCCAAATTAATACTTTGCCTTCATGAAAAGGGTGCCAGAAGCGATCCTCATCAAAAATATTTTTTATGTTTTTTCCAATTCCAGTATTTTGCTCAATTAATTTGCAAACTCTGAGTGCATCTTCAATCACCTTCTTCCCTGAACTAGGGAACCCAGTAAAGACAGATGCGTTTAAAGCTATACCCTCTAATAATTGCCAACCGTCTTCTGTCCATCTTGCCACTTACGACCTTCCCCTGATTCTTCAGTTGCTTTCATTACTTTTGAAAGTTTGTCCTCGAATGCTTTCAAACGCTCTTCAACATCAACTGTTTTTTCATCTTTCTTTCCAGCTCTTTTGAGTAATTCATTTTTGCAGCTTAAAAGATTAAGAAAAAATTCTTGTGAAATAATCACTTTGATATCTGAGCCTTTGGAAACAACTTGAACAACTTCATCCCCCTTAACATCAATAGCACTAGGGCCTTTCTCTCTTAGGGTTTTAAAGTTAATTGTTTCTTTTAAATTCATCATAAATTTCTACCTTGTTAAGTGACATATAGAGTATACCAAAATACCACTTAAATGTCACTTAGATGTCACCACCTTGTATAACTAACTAATTTTACGAAAGTAAGCCTAGGTAATTAGCCTAGGCTTATTATAATTAGCGTATCTTTAGTACATTTTCATTCTCTAACACTTTTGGCATGACCCTAAAATTATCCGTAACCCCTTTAACATCTATCCCGGCCATCCGGATATAAATCTGAAAGGTCTTAAAATCGGCCCAGCCTCCCATCTTCATCACTTGTGTTGGCTCTGCTCCTGATGCCAGAACATGAGTCGCAAAACAAGCCCTGAGAGTATGAAAGTTTACATATTTTTCAATTCCGAAACTTCTTAAAAAAGTTCTTAGAATTTCGCCGGCCATTCCATGCTCCCAACCAGACAACCTCGGAAGAACAAACTCTTCGTTACCTCTGATATTTTTTAATTCAATTAAAACATCTTTTAGATCAATGGAGATGTGTCCATTTCTCCAATCTGAATTTTTAGTAGTTTTAATCGCACCTAATCTTTGGCTAAAAGATTTAGTTATTCTTATTAGATTGTTGTCGAAATCAATATCACTCCACTTCA
Organism: Bacteriovoracaceae bacterium; assembly: GCA_947448205.1. Classification (GTDB taxonomy): domain Bacteria; phylum Bdellovibrionota; class Bacteriovoracia; order Bacteriovoracales; family Bacteriovoracaceae; genus Bacteriovorax. The sequence goes on along the minus strand of CANFNL010000025.1, from coordinate 22,377 downwards.
GCGCATATAGTTCACCTGATCTCATTCCCGTTAGAACTGCAACTGCCCAAACATGCTTCCATGAATGATCACGTTGAAACGCTTCATACATTAATTGCTTAATCTCATCGGTTGTAAGAATCGGTTTCATTTTTTTAGCCTCCTTCGGAAGCTCCATACCATGAACAGGGCTATTCTTTGCATCTGCAATTAAACCTTCTTCCATCCCCCACGTATAAACTTGATTGATAAAACCTTTTATCGTTTTAATTCTCGATAAGCTTAATCCTGAGTTAAATAATGAATCTATAAGTCTTCTTCCATCAGCTCTTGATATTTCACCCGTTCTTTTTAAAAGCCACAGCTCTGTATGAAGGAACAAAGTATTCTCAACATCAACTAGGTGCTCTGTGGAATATTTTTTAACCCATCGACGATTTCTCATATTGATTACCCATCGATTAATTATTTCTTTCCAAAGATATCCTCGTCCTTCGATTCTACTTATTTCTTCATAGCAAACTTTAGTTAGTTTCCCCTCTTCTCTTCTCGCTTCTGCCATCGAAACAATATCTTTTTTAAGTTTCTGCACACGCACTTTTTGAAGTGTACTGTGAAGAGAAACATATACTCGATACATGGTTCGTCCATTTTTTTCATAAGCTTTGATAGCCCTTCAATTTCTCCTCATCAAGCCTTTTAATTATTTCCAAACACTCCCTTCTTAAACTCTGGGGCAGTTCAATTTTTCCACTGCTCATAGAAATAAATTGCTCGAAGCTGTAGCCATAATTAAATAGAAGCCTCATCACAATTTCAGGTTGAAGGTCGGCCCTGCCGTTCTCAAGGTGAGAAATTGTTGAATCTGAGACCCCTAATAGATCTCCTGCGCGTCTCATTGATAAGTTCCTCGACTCTCTCATAAACTTCAATACAGACGCCTCTTTAGTCATGACCTTGTGATTGCAACGACGCTTTTTGAAATATTCTCCCGTTTTTTATCCCATAGAATCAATTACTCCTTTTATAAGTCCTAACTTACGGTCCGAGAGATCATGTATTTTTTTATACACTCCTCGATAACTTCATGCCTCATGGAATCCGTTTTTAAATATTTTTCAAAGTCTTCAATTTTAAATCCAAAGCATTTTACAATATGGAGAATCCTCTCATTGTTAACTGTAACTCTACCATTTTCAATATGCCCAATGGTTGGTCTTGAATAACCGCACAAGAAAGAGGCTTTGTCCTGTGAGAGCTTTCGTAAAATCCGAAGGCTCCTTAGTGCTTTTACCTCTTTCGTAATAATTCTTTGGTAACTCCTTCGATCTGAATTAGTTAGGACTTTTTTAATTGTTAGCCTACTAACTCTATTTTTCTTATCATCCTTAATTTTCTTTTTTGCACGAAGAAAATCATGATAATGAAAACCTAAGCTCAAAAGAATCTTTTCAATTTTTTCTTTTGTAAGATTCACTCTTCCATTTTCAATGTGCCCGAGGGCCTTAGACTTAATTCCTAAGGGCATAGACGCCTCGGCTAAACTTAAATTTTTAGAAAGCCTAAGCTCTCTCAATGCTCTGTGCTCATCTGTAATTTTTAAAGTCTTACTCATTCCTATTGTCACTCTTCACCTCCTAAATTCGTTGGAGATGAACACTCTTTAGCCAAGGCTAACCAGCGTCCCACTCACGTTAAAGTTCAATAGGATAACGACGAAAAAGTGCCAAAAAGCTAAAGTTCAGAAGTTGGTAAAAACACGGCTAAAATCGCTAGCTCAAAAGCTAGCTAAAGATAGCAAGGCACTGTCATTCCCAGTCATTTTGAAAATTAATTTTGAAGATACCTAAAGAGATGAAACTGTCAGAGGGCGTGAATCTAACTATTTAAAGTTAATAATATCTACCTCTCAAGCTATGAGAGGTGATCTTCGGTTAATTTGTTGGATTTTTTAGTACCTAGTTTTATGGTGGACCAGACTGGGATCGAACCAGCTACCTTCTCACTGCCAGCGAGACGCTCTACCAATTGAGCTACTAGCCCATAAATGATTATAGGAAGTAAGACTTTAGAAAAAAAAATTTACTCTATCAAGCAAAAAGTCATTCAAATCATAATGAAAAGGCATTTACGCAGCACAAATTTTTCTGTTACCATAAAAAGGTCCTCTACTAAAATATTTCAAGGACCTAATATGGGAATTTTTATCAATCGAACACTAAATATGAAAAAAATCAAGGCCATTGGTTTTGATATGGACTACACCATTGTTCGTTATAAAACGGAAGCATTTGAGAAGTTCACACATGCTGAAGTCTTAAAAAAATTAGTTTCTGAAAAAAAATATCCTAAAGAAATCTTAAAGCTTACCTTTGATTTTAATCGAGTCATCCAAGGCTTAGTCATCGATCGCAAGAAAGGAAATCTATTAAAGGTCTCGCGTTTTGGAAAAGTAAAATCTTCTTATCATGGGCTCTTCCCTATCGATTTTAAAGAACAACAAAAAATGTATTGTAATGGGGTTATCGACCTCTCTGATCCCCACATTCAAAGTTTAGATACAAATTTTTCAGTTTCTAATGGTGTACTCTACTCACAACTCATAGAACTTAAAAAAAATGGATTGCCTCTTCCCGATTTTGAAACTCTCGCCGAAGAAGTTAAAGAAGTTTTAGATATTTGTCATTCAGATGGAACTTTAAAAAACCATGTTCGAGAAAATATTGCAGATTATATTATTCAAGATGCGGAAGTCGTCGCTTTATTTGAGCGCTATAAAAGATATGGAAAAAGATTGTTAGTCATAACCAATTCTGACTACAGCTACACAAAACTACTCCTCGACTATGCTATCAATCCTTTTTTAAAAGAACATAAAGACTGGTCTGAGCTCTTTGAAATAACCATCACTCTTGCTAGTAAGCCTCGTTTTTTTAATGTGAAAACCCCTTTCTTAGCAATTGATCCAATCACTGGACTGATGACAAATGCCGAAGGTAAAATAACAAAAGGTATTTATCAGGGTGGTTTTGCAGGAAAGCTTCAACAAGATTTGGGACTTGAGGGCGATGAAATACTCTACTTGGGTGATCATATTTACGGCGATGTTGTGAGCATTAAAAAATCATTTAACTGGAGAACAGCTTTAGTGCTTGATCCACTAAAAGAAGAAATAGAAGCCATTAAAAGCAGCGCTCATATTCAACTAGAAATTGATAAGCAAATGGCGGTTAAGGAATCTTTAGAGCGAATGCTTAATGAAATCGATATTAGAAAAAATGAATTGCATCAAGACGTTTCAAAGGAAGAGCTAAATACTCTTTTTTCTGATATTGACAAAGTCAATACATCCATTTCTGAATTATTAGATCAACATAAAAAGTTTTTTAATCCCTATTGGGGAGAAATGATGAGAGCAGGTTTAGAAGAATCTCGATTTGCTGACCAAGTAGAAAAGTATGCCTGTATATATATGACCAAAGTGGCAGATCTTATTTCTTACTCACCTAGAACTTATTTCAGACCTTTTAGAAGAGTCTTGCCCCACGAACTCTAAAAACTGACTGTAGATCTCCCAGGATTTTTCACCATAACCTCCGGCCATTACATAGCTTTGAGGAATATGACGATATTTAAAAAAATGATAAAGTATTTTATCGCGTAGAAATAATTGCTCTTTAGATAACTTTATTTTAGCAGTACTTGGAAGCTCATCGAGCTCATAAGGATCAGCACCATTGACAATAATTACAATATCAGGTCTTTGATAATTTTTTTCAAGCTCGTTGAGTCCAATCATTAATTTTTCTAAATAAAAATCTTCCTCCAAAGAATCAATTTCAATATCAATATCAGAAGGAATAAACCAAGGATCGCTGGAAACTCCACTATCGAGAGGCCATCCAGATTTCATATGAAGACTAAGAGTAATTATACTTTGATCGTCTTTGGTTATCTCCGCGCTCCCATCACCTTTATGAGCATCGACATCAATAATCCAAGCTGTCTGTATAAGTTTATCGTTTTGTAATTTCCTAATTGCAATAACTATATCATTGAGCAAGCAAAAGCCACGTCCACCAAAACTCATGGCATGATGCATTCCGCCACCAAGAAAATAACTAAAGCCACTGCTCAACGAAAGCTTAGCCGCCCAATAAGTCATCCCTACTTGCTTTAAAATGACACCCAAGGCATGTCTAAAATCCAATGCAGCAGTATGGGGATTGTAGCGATTAAAATGCCCCTGACTATCAATCAATTCAAAACAAGACAGCATCTCAACTTCAAGTTCTTTATAACTTCCTAATAATTTATTTATATAATTACTATTATGAGCAAGTAATAAATCCGAAAAGGTTATTTCAGGAATTTCTTTGATTTCAATAAAAGTAAGTTTAGGATGATGACTTTGTAAATGTTGAAAAACTTTTAAGGCCCTATCATCCTTGATTGGAATCTCTATTCCATATTCTGAAAACTTGAGATCGCAATCAGGATGATAAAAAATCATAGTAAATAATTACCAAGAAAACTGACAGTCTACTTCGGCCCAATTATTCACAAATGGATCATAAAAATTGGAATAGACAAAAACATCGGCATACATGCCAGGGGCAACATTAATTTGATTAAACCAAGAATTTAAAACGACTCCGTTATAAGTTCTTCCAAAAGCAGTTCCCGAACAAATAAAAGCTCTCTCTGAGTAATTCCAAACACGAGCAGTTGCCACTTCGCGATTAACAAAAAAACTCATCTGAGGAATAAAAGCAAATACCGAAGTAGTGAGAGTCAAAAAAAGAAGAGCCAAAAATATTAATTTTTTCATAGGTTTCTCCTGAAGGTTAATAATTACTTGTTTCATTTTTACTAAACTTTTGCAAGCCCTACCATCTCATCAATTACTTCTTTGGAAGGAAGATTTTCTAAGGCTTTAAAAAGTGAATGGAGTTGCTCTTTATTTTTTGCACCACACAGAAGTGAGCTGACTTCCTTAAAACTTAAATTATAAGCTAAGGCTAATTCTAAGGGAGTGTGACCATAAGCATTTAGAAGCGGCGTAATTTTTTTCATCGCCAAATATTTTGGCGTATTATTAGCGCTCTTCCACCAAGATGCCCAAGAGCGGCAATCACTGGCCTCAAATTTTCTTTTTTCGTCCACTCGATTAGTCAGTATTCCTTTATCCAAAGTTCCCCAACTCATAAAACTTATATCATGTTCTAAAAGATAAGGAAAAAGTATATCCTTTTGCGAATGATGAAATAAATTAAATTCAGACTGCACGACTTCAATCCTAGCTATTTCTTTTGACTTTTCTAAATCTTCTAAGTTCGTATTACAGAGTCCGATATGCTTAATTTTTCCTTCCTGCTGAGCTTTAAATAAAACTTCCAACGGCCTCCTAATATCCACTAAGGCATCCGGCCAGTGAATCATATAAAGGTCAATGTATTCCGAATCTAAATCACGTAAACTTTGCTCCAACATTTTTAAAGTAGTGATTGGGTTATTGGTCATATCAACCCGTTTATTTTCATTCCAAGTGACTCCCGATTTTGAAACAAGAAAAACTTTTTCACGCATTTTTTTAAATGCTTTTCCCATTCTTCTTTCAGAGAGTCCAAAGCCATAAATAGGAGCAGTATCAAAAACCCTAATTCCATAATCATAAGCCATGGCCAGTAAGTCAATCGCGTCAATTTCAGAAATATCACCAAAACCATAACCAGCACCTTCACCGGATATAGCAGCTCCACCAAAGGCTAGATTAACATTAGATATGCTTTTAAGTAATTGCGTCATAAGCCTTCTTTCCTTGTGAATATTTTATAAAAGTTGTATGAATGACTCTGCAAATAATCGCCTTCTTTTTTAAAAGTGTACATTGGAAAAATGATGCCTGATCAATTAAAAATTTTTTGGATATTACTCCTCATAGCAGTAGATACTAGCAAACTCTACGCCAGTGAAAATCCTCATCTTTTATCTTTTGAAAAAGAAATTGAAACCTTATTAGAAAAATCTAGAAGCCTTTCACCTGACTTAAAAATTGTACGAAATTACCGTTCTCAAAAAAACTCAGAAAGATTTAGTAGATTTAGCCAATTTTATCCTCAAGCTAATTTTTCAATAAAAAAAGAAAAAGATTTTTTTGAAGAAAGGACAGCTCAATTCAAGGCGCTTGGGCTCATTGCTCAAGATGCATCGTGGACAATTGACTATCAATGGACTCTGCTCAATTTTGGTTTGATTCAATCAACTCGAAAAACCATGATAGAGTCTGATAAAGCTCAGTTAGACGTGGAAAATAAAGAGAAGGAATACCCAGTTAGTTTTAAAACTAATTTTCTTAATTATCTTTTGGCCCAATATAAAAAAGCGGCAGTCGAAAATTCACTAAAAAAAGCTGAAGCAAATTCTCGAGAAGCAAAACTTGGCTTTGAATTAGGCCAAAAGACAAAAATTGATGTGCTTCGGGCCGAGGCGAACACGGTCTCTTTAGATTCAAAAAAAACAAGTTTTAGCGATGAAGTACAAAATACAAAAAGTAAACTTTTAGAGTATTCAGGTTTGGCAGAAAACGACATTATTTCTTTTAATAATTTAAATGAAGAAGATATTTTAAGTCTAATAAATGACATTCTTCAAAAAAGTATTCAGGACAGTGAGATTGCTTTCAAATTAAATTCAGATTTAATCCTGAGTCCTTTGATTAAAGGGATTGGATTAGAAGAAAAAATCAACATCCTCTCACTTGCTAGCCTGACTCAAAAAGAGTGGCCTGATTTAAAAATTCAAGGATCCTATAATAATACTGCTGAATCTTTTTCAAAAGCCTTTAGCAAACCAACAAGAACTCATACCATCGCTGTAATTTTAACTCTTCCCCTTTTTGGTGGTGGTAGTCTTATTTCATCAAACTTCGAAAGTTACTTTGCCAAAAAGCAAATTCAGTATTCTTTAGCTCAAAAAAAACTCGAAACGCAAAACCAATTAAACAACACCCAAATTAAAATCCAAGCGCTAAAGACCTTAGTGTCATCACTATCAATCAATGTTTCACAATTTGAGGAACTTTATCGCTTAACTCTAAAATCTTATCAATTGGGCAAAAGTAGCTTAGTAGAACTACTAGAAGTTCAAGACAATCTACTTGAATCAAAAATTAACTTAGCTCAAAGCAAGATTCAATTCTTTACTCTCTCACAAAACTACTTGTGGCAGGCAGGACTCCAATGATTTTAAAAAATTTATTCTTAATCGCGCCAATGGTCTTATTTTATGCTTGCAGTGATAGACCAAAAGTAGAAACCATTAAAATGGCTAATGGAAGTGTCGAAAGTACAGTAACAACAATTAATTCTGGGACGGTGGAAGCAAAGTCCCAAGCAGAGCTTGCCTTTGGAACGGTTGGAAGAATTTCTAAAATTTATTTGAGATTAGGAGCTATTGTGCCTCAATCGGCAATAATTGCTGAACTTGAAAATGCCGACTTGAAAGCCATTTATGAAGAATCTCAAAAAGAATTAGTAAGGGCCGAAGAGCTATATAAAAATGGGCTTGTCTCAAGTGCTAATCTCGATAGTGCCAAGAGATCCAGAGAAGTTTCAAAACTAAATTACGAAAAGACTGTAATGAGAGCGCCTTTTGCAGGAATGATTACTGCCATGGATTTAAAAGTGGGAGAATTTTATCAAAGTTCTACCAATTTTAATAAAAAGCCTGCAGTACAAATTATTGATTTAAAAAAGAGAATTATTAAAGGGGAAATTGATGAAGTTGATCTTCAAAAAGTAGCCATTGGAGACCGGGCACGAATAAAAATCCCTGCACTTCACAATCGGGTTTTTAGCGCAGTAGTGACAAAAGTTGTTCCTTTTGTCTCGACAGCAAAGGATCAAGATAGGACCAGTCAAATAGAATTAGAAATTCTAGCCTCTGAATCAGACACCAATTTAGACTTAAAAAGCAAGTCAGCATTAATTCCTGTTGGAGCTTCTGCCGATGTAGAAATTGTCAGTGAAACAAAAGAGAATGTTAATATTCTTCCAACAAATGTATTATCAGGAACTGGAAAAACAAGAACTCTATTTAAAATTAAAGATGGTAAACTTATTAAAAGTACAGTGTTAATCGGTCTAGGCAATTACGAAAAAGTAGAAATCCTCGAAGGTATAGACAAGACAGACTTAGTTGCGCGACCAATTGGAAGCATCGAACTAAGTGATGGACTAAAAATTAAATCTGTCGAGACAAAATGGCCTTAATAGAATTGCAAAATATTCACAAACATTTCATCATGGGCGAAGAAGATATTCATGCACTCAATGATGTTAATATAAAAATCTATGAAGGTGAATTTACTTCGATTGTAGGAACTTCTGGTAGTGGAAAATCCACCTTGATGAATATTATCGGATTGCTCGATCTTCCGGGTGAGGGAAACTATCTTCTCGATGGAATTAATACAACCACCATGACAGATGATGAACTCTCAGAATACCGCAACCAGAAAATTGGTTTTGTCTTTCAAAGCTTTAACTTACTGCCAAAAGCTTCTGCACTAAAAAATGTTGAAATGCCGATGCAGTATGCCTCTACCTATAATAAAAATTTAGACGATATGAAAATTCGTCAAATGGCATTAGAGACTCTAAATAAAGTAGGGCTTCTAGAGCGAGTCCATCACCTTCCTAACGAGCTCTCTGGAGGTCAAAGACAGAGAGTGGCCATTGCAAGAGCTCTGGTTAATAGTCCAAAGCTTATTTTAGCCGATGAACCAACAGGAGCGTTGGATTCAAAAACAAGTGAAGAAATTATTAATCTTTTTAGGGAACTCAACTCCCAGGGAGTCACTGTTGTTATTGTCACTCACGATAATAATGTAGCTAATCGTTGTAAGCGTGTGCTTCGGATGAGTGATGGAAAAATCATTGAAGACTCCAAAGGTGCAGAATGATTTTAAGAAAAATTTTTGTAAATTCTGCTGAAGCAATCGTTGAAAATAAACTGCGCTCTGCTCTAACAATGCTAGGTATGATTATCGGAGTTATGGCCGTCATACTTCTTGTTTCAGTAGGAACTGGTGCAAAACGCTATATTACTTCAGAGTTTGAAAGCTTAGGAACCAATGTCATTCTCATTCAGCCTGGAAAGACCGATAAAAAAAATTCTATGGGTCCTCCAGTTTCATCTAGTAAGGGAAAATTGACTCTCTCTGATGTCGATGCCCTTCAAAAAAATGCCCAAAGCTTATCTGCAGTCTCTGGAGTTATGTTTGGCGCTGGCGTTGTCAAAAATGAATCGGCAACAAATAATATAAATATTTTGGGATCTAACGATCAATTCAATCGCATCTTTAACATGACCCTCATAGAAGGAAGTTATTTCTCCAAAGAAGATGAAGACTCTGGTAGAAGAGTCGCCGTTTTAGGTTACGCCATAAAAGAAAATCTTTTTGGCTCGGCAACGGCACTAGGAAAATTGGTTAAAGTCAATGAAAGTGAGCACCGGATAATTGGAATTATTAAACCAACTGGAGATAAATTAGGCTTTAATGTAGATGACATGGTCTTTATTCCAACGAAGTCCTCACTTCGCTTATTCAATACTGATAAACTCTTTGGCATCAGGGCTTCAGCAAAATCCAAAAGTGGTATCGATGATGCTGTTAAAGAGATTACAGCGATACTTAAAGATCGCCATAATGGAGAAGAGGATTTTACCATTATCACCCAGGTTACTATGATGGAGAGCATGAATACAATTCTAAACATGCTAACCTACGCTCTTGCGGCGATCGCTTTTATATCGATGCTTGTTGGTGGAATAGGCATTATGAATATTATGCTTGTCTCTGTTACCGAACGAACTAGAGAAATCGGCATCAGGCGCGCTGTCGGTGCTAGACGCAGCGATATTTTAAAACAGTTTTTAATTGAAGCAGTGGTTATTTCTGTATCAGGAGGACTCATTGGAATAGCCCTTTCGATGCTCATCACCTACACCCTATTTGCTTTTCTTCCCGGATTTGATATGCGACCTCCTTTTTGGATCTTGCCTCCCTCATTTTTTCTTTCACTCACTACGGGTGTTGTCTTTGGAGTCTGGCCAGCAAGAAAGGCAGCCTTAATACAAACAATAGATGCTCTAAGGTATGAATAATGAAACTATTAACTTTTGCTCATCGTGGTGAGGCTGTGGCATTCTTAGCTTCTTCCAACTTTAGTCCAGTCGATTTTTATTTTGATGGACTCTTAAAAAGTAATGATTGTTATTTATTAATCACTGGTGAAGGGCCTCAAAATGCTAGTGAAAAAACAATTACCGTTCTTGCCAATTTTAATCAAGAAATTTCCGAAGTCTACAATCTCGGTGTCGCTGGAAGCTTAACAACTAAACTTAAAAAATACGATCTCACTTGGGTGAGAACCGCTTATGCTCATCACGCCGAAAAACTTGAATTCAAATCATTTTCTAGTCCTAGCACTAGAGCTGAATTTGATTGTCTAACTGCTTTTGTTAGAGTCGTAGATCCTAATGAAAAACAAAAATTTTCGCTAATCGCTTCAATCATTGATCGGGAATTATGGGCGGTTGCCTCTGCCGCTCATTTGTTTAAAAAAAATTTTTACTCCTTAAAAGTCATCTCAGATGATTTAATAGCTAGCTCTGAAGATATTTGTAAATTTGTCAAAGAGGAGGCTCCTAAGTTTTCGCAGATACTTTTTAAAGGCTTCGAGCAAAGAGAATTTATAAAACCTGAAATATCTTCCCCCCTACTTTCCACTAGTTTCACAGATGATCCGTTATTTTATTTAACCACATCCCAAGAAAGAAAATTGCACTCACTTTTGGAGGGATTGCGCTTAAAAGGTTTTTCACTTGAAGAAATTTTAAATTTTAAAGAAGTTAGAGAAATTAAAGCTCAAGAAAAACTGCCTAAAGAACGAACACGCCTGCTCCTTCAATATTTAATTGACCGATTAAATCCTATCTCCGCAAAGATTAGAGAAAGTATAGAAGATTCATTAACCGTTTTAAAAGAAGCTAAAATAACTCCTAGCTATGATCCAAGTTTTGAAGATGATTGGTTAGGGATTTCAGTAAGAATTCAATCTTCTAGGGACTTAGAAAAAGTTAAAAATGCATTGAAAATATTTTCATACGAAGATTTTAAGAAAATCTTTAATGGGCAATTTGATGTTTGAAGTGATTTATGTTGAAGAGCAATTGATTGATCATCCAAGAGTCTTAGAAATAAAGAAGAAATATCCTCATTCAGAGATAAAATTAATTAATAGCATTCAAGATGTTTTTGGAAGAGTCAAAAAACCATATCTCCAAAAAAGATTTAATCTCAACTTATTTCTTGGTGAAAAAAAAGGGCAACTCGTCAAGCTGGCACCCGCGGCCTATGGTCTAACGGGTGAGCCACATTATTATTTTATTCATGCCTACAATTGTATTTATGAATGTAACTATTGTTACCTTCAAGGGTATTTTCACTCTCCTGATATTGTCTTATTTTTAAACCATGACGAAATTTCACAAGAAATTAAGCAAGTCGCCAAAAGCTATCATGCAGATCATCCTGATAAAAAAGTTTGGTTCCACGCCGGTGAATACTCTGATTCTTTGGCACTCAGCCACCTCAGTGGTGAACTCAATCATTATTTTAAACTCTTTAAAGAGCTCAAAGATTGTAAGTTAGAATTAAGAACTAAATCTATCAACATAAAAGAGCTCTTAAAAGAAGAGCCGCTTGAAAATGTCATTACCAGTTTTTCTCTTTCGCCGGCCCATAGAATAAAAAGCAACGATCTCAAAACCCCCCCCTTAAAGGCCAGGCTCGAAGCTATCGGAACTCTAGTGGAGAGAGGTTTTCCAATTGGGATACACTTTGACCCGATTATTTACGATGACCAGTTCATACCTTCCTATGAAGAGCTCGTTGATTTACTTTTAGAAAAAATTTCGGCTGATAAAATTCACTATATTTCACTTGGCGTTGTTCGCTTTACTAAGGAAGTTTATCAAAAAGTCCAAAAGAACTACCCCGAATCTGATCTTCTGGCCCAAGAATTCGTTCGAAGCTTTGATAACAAAATAAGATATAATCGTCCGATGAGACTTTGGATGTTGGGAAAAATTAAGCAAATCTTATTAGACAAAGGCATGGCCCTAGATCGAATTTATCTTTGCATGGAAGATCAAGACTATGATCCGATGGTGATTAATCATGAATCATAAAATCAAAAACCCTGAACTTCTTGAAAATGGATATATCATTGTTGAATTCACTATTGATAAGCCTATTTTAGATTTAATTAAAAATAAAAAATGGAAAAATTTAGATAATTATTTTTTAGAAATTTCAAAAACAAATGGTTTACTTCATAATTTTTTATCTACTTTTGTAGAGTTTCAAAAACTTGAACATATTATTGCAATTAGATCTGCTCCTGAGGATGAAGATGGGATTTGGCATGATGACGGGTCAAGAATTTTAGGCTTCTCCTTATCGCTTAATCTTTCTTCAACTCTTATTGCTGGTGGAGAATTGCGTTTCAAGAAAAAAGAAAAGAGAGAATGGATCACAATAAAGCCACTTCCCATTGGTCAGATGGCCATTTTTCTTTCAGGGCTTTACGGCTATGAACACATGGTGAGTGCAGTTACTAAAGAAGAGCGAATTGTAATCGCCGGCTGGTGTAGTTAATTTTTAAAAACTAATAACTTGATCAATATAATTTTTTACATCATCGAGATGATGAGTAATAAAAATGACAGTCAGTCCTTGGGCCCTCCAGCGTGGAGTCATCTCCTGAAGAATCTCATTGAGTAGTACTTTATTTAACGAGTTTAAAGTTTCATCTAGAATTAAGACTTTCGCTCCGATAAGTTCGGCCCGTAAAAGAGCAAGTCGTTTCTTCATCCCACCAGATAGCTCATGCGGATATAGCATCTCTGAGCCATTTAGTTTAAATACTTCAAGTAATGGTTTGATTTGCTCGAGTCTTGCTCCCACAAATGTTAATTGATCCATTACATTTAACCAGGGAAAGAGATCATCCTCCTGATGGACTATAAAAATATCTTTTAAGGGTTTAGTGATGGCCTTTGATCCTAAAAAAATTTCACCGGAGTCTGGAATTAAATGCCCTGATACTAAATGAGCAAAAGTTGATTTACCAATGCCAGAAGCACCAACCAAGGCGTATATCTTAGGCAAAGGAAGCTCGAGTGAAAAATTATTAAAAATAATTTTTTGCTCAAAATGAAATGTTAGATTATTTATTTTTAATGATTCCATTTAATCACTTTGTATTCAAGTTTGAGCAAAGACCAATTAATAGCAAAACCGATGACTGAAATGCAGATCATATCAATAACCATTTTATTAAAATCTAAATTTTGACGATTCAATTGAATGGAATATCCTAGTCCCGAACTTCCACTAATCATTTCGGCAGCTATTATAGACATCCATCCCATGCTAAGGCCCAATCTTAAGCCAGTAAATATTTGTGGTAATATTGCGGGAAAATATATTCGCCAAAGCAGCTCCCACCTGTTTAACTCCATTGACTTTGCCACTCTTAAAATTTCTACTTTTATATTGGAAAGCGATTCATAGGTATTTGTAGCGACAGAGGGGAATACACCGATAAATACGATCATCCAAGCTGATTTTTCTCCTATGCCCATACTTAAAATGACAAAAGGAATCCAAGCAATTGGTGGAGGAAACTTGGGAGCATCCAATAAAAAATTAAATAGAAAATTATTTTTTAAAATTTTAGGAAAATTATAGCGTATCAATCCGGCTAAAATGCCTACCAAAAAAGCCAGGCTTCCTCCGCACAAAACGCGAAAAAAGCTCGCCCATGAATTTAATACTATTTCTTTTATCAACACTTTGAGATTATTTCACGTAATCGTTAGAAACAAAATCCTTCATATTAATTTTCTTACCTGACAAACTACCTACAAAATCTGCACCTTTTTGCATAAGGGTAAAGTCCTCCTCATCGAAGTGAACTTTAATCTCTTTATCTTTTTTCACCTTTAAATTTGGCTCAAATGAAGCAGCTATTTCTAATGCCTTATTATCGGCACCATTTAATTTTGATTCTTCTAAAAACCATTTATCTGCTTCTGCCTTATGTTTTCTATAATAAGCATAAGCCTCCTTTAGCGCCTGGCTTAAATCTTTTGCTATACCACTATTTTTTGCTAAAAATTCTTTGTTCATCAAAATCAGTGCACAAACTTTTCCCGTATCAATAACTCTCACCTCACCTCTTGCTTCCAAGATGGCCGGAATGGGATCGAAACCACTTAATGCGTCAAACTGATCCCAAGTTAAGGCGTCTGCGCCAGCTTTTTTAATTAAAGGAGCATGCTCCCCTATTCCAAGATTGATAAATTTTACATCAACCTTAGGGTCAAGACCTTTGGCCGTGAGATTATCCACAATGACTCTTTGTGCCGCGGCACCAAAAGGAAGTCCCACTGACTTTCCTTTTAAGTCTGATAAAGTTTTAATCGCTGACTTTAGAGGAACGTAAGTCGCCGTGCGATTGTACATCAATCGCAAAACACCAACCCAGCCTTTATCTTTTGTAAATAGTGCCGCCGCTGGTTGATCGGCGGTTAAAATAACATCTATCGCTCCGGCGAGAGCTATTTCATTGAGCTCTGGCCCAACATTTCTCCCAATGAACTCCGCTTCAATTTTATTTTTTTTCAATATGTCCGTATGCTTCCAAATTTGGACAATTTGTCCCTGAACCGCCCATGGCACTTGCCAACCAATTCTAACTTTAGTTGCCGCAGTAGCTTCAAAACTTACTAAAACTAATGCTAAAAGCAGCCTTTTTTTCATTTCTAACTCCTTAAAATTCAATTAGCCTAACTTGGTAAGAATAATCTATGTAAATTTGTACAACTGCAAGCCTTCTTAATAATTATTGTTGCTTGTCTTATGAAGTGGATTGAGTTACAGTGAGCATTCTTTAATTTACTAATTTTTGGATATAAGGATTTTTTATGGCACGCACATGTGATTTAACTGGCAAAAGAAGATTAGTGGCCAACAAAGTTTCTCACGCTAATAACAGAACAAAAACTAAGAAACAAGTCAACCTTCACTCTAAGAAAGTATTTGATCCAGAAACTAATTCAGTGATTAAATTAAATCTTTCTGCAAGCGCAATTAGAACACTTGATAAGGTTGGTTCTATTTCTAAGTACGTCAGAAAAAATAAACACCTTTTTGAATAGTTTTTAAAAATTAATTTTGTAATAAAAAAGGCTTCCATTGGAAGCCTTTTTTTTTGAATTCAACTTATTGAACCTGAACTTCGCTAATTTGATAGCCCCACTTATTAATTGAGCGGTCTGAAACAAAATTCAACTGCACAGTATCACCTTCGATAAAATCACTCGTGTAATAAGTGCCAGATCCAGAAATTTTTTCTGAAGTCACACCTGCTCCATCGGCAATTCGTACATAATCATAACCAGTTTCTAATTCATACTTAGCAACTATAACTCGAACATACTTAGCACCTGGAAAAGTATAAGACTTTGAGACATTAGAATTTTCTTTATAGGGATGAGCTGATTCAAAAGCGTCTGTAAGTTGTACTGTTTTCCAAGCATTATTTTTTGGTCCACTTCGATCAGCTCTAGTATCAGTTAAAAGATTGTAAGCGTCTAATCGCGAAGCAGTTTGAGTCTTACCTTTTAGAGCTTTCACCGGAACCCCTGTCATCGTTAAGCGCTCTTTTAATACATCTAGTGGAAGTCTTCCTTCTTTGGCCAATAACAATCCAAGGGCGCCTGATACATGAGGAGTTGCCATAGAAGTTCCTGACATTATTTCATAGCCCCCTCCTTTGGCCGTAGAGAGAATATTACGTCCTGGCGCTGCAATGTGGACCGTATTTTTTCCATAAGAAGAAAAGTAAGCCAGATCGTTTTGAGCTGTTAGTGCTGCTACCGAAATTATATTTGGAACCTCATAATTTGCTGGATATGAAGGGTCTCTATCATTGTCAGTAGAGCTATTTCCAGCGGCCGCAGTAAATATGATGCCTTTTTCGCTGGCACGTTTTATGGCTTCATACATAGCTTGCGAGCGTCCGGAGCCTCCCCAGGAATTACTCATCAAATCCACATTTAATGTGCTCGCGTAATCAATGGCCTTTATAGCGGATTCAAGAGTTCCCGAACCATTACTATCTAAAAATTTGAGGGGAATTAATGTGACATTGGCCATAACTCCGGCGACACCAATTTTGTTGTCGTGAGTGGCGCCAATGGTCCCAGCGCAATGAGTTCCGTGCCCATTATCATCCATCGCATCTTTAGTATCATTGATAAAATTATATCCATGAGCAGAATCCACATTAGCTTTTAAGTCTGGATGATTATAATCAATACCAGTATCTATGATGGCAATTTTAATATTCCCTGAGCCTTGAGAAATATCCCACGCATTAAGTGCATTAATATCTGCTCCTTCAACTCCTACTTTGCCTTGTGGCTCATTGGAGCCTGTATTGCTAAGACCCCATAATCGGCTAAAGGAAGGATCATCAGGCTGAGATGAAGTAATATTGGCAAAAGGAGATTTCAATATTTTTTTATATGAGGTGACTGATTGCTTTGGCATAACAGCAGTGTGATATAGATAATTTGGTTCTGCATACACAACATTTTTCATCAGCTTTAATTTAGCTATTGCACTCTGAAGTGATTTATCATTTCCAATATTGATTACAAATAAATGTTCAGTCGATAAATTAATGGTGCGCTTTAAAGTAATGCCATCATCAACAAGTTTTGCTTCCTTTAAATAATGAGCAACATTAACTCCCGGTTTAAATTTAACAATAAGTTCTCCGGGTACAAAATGAGCTGGCTCACTGGAAATAGCCAATTGAGAAACTAATGTTCCCAATGCTAAACTTGTTAGCCCTAAAAGCCACTTACTCATCTCTGCCTCCTTAGAAAAAAATACAAGATAATCTTGATCAGTTTTTGAAAAATTGAGTTACTCTAAGCTTAATTCAGGGCCAAAATTTTTTTAAACATTTACGCGCTGGGTATTTTTTACCGTAATAATCATAGTCTTTATTTTTTTTCTAGAATTGAGACAATGACTACTATGATACATAACAGCTCCACAGATCCTGTTCTTATAAAAAAAATCTCGCTAAAGATTTGGTCTTTAAGAGATGAAATAGAGTCCCGGGTTCAAGAAAAAATTGATAGTGGATTGCCAATAGACGAACAAAGCATCATGCACATCAGAGATCAGTACACTAAAAAAAGCAGTACTCCTGATAATGTCATTGGACTAAAGCCGTTGAGTGAACTCGACACTGGCGAAGATGAAATGGCAAAAGCCATGGCGATGGCCGCAGCAGGAGAATCAGACGAGCCCCAAGAAAATGCTGAGAAAAGCTCTGATGAGCTAGCTGCTGATATGATTGGTGATGTTACCAACAATGTCATATCTCTCAATGCTAATGAAGCTCAAAACCACGAAGATCAAAACATTATTAGTATAAGCCTTGAAGCTCCTAAACTCTCAGAAGATAAAATCTCTCGTGGCAAAACAGTACTCTCAGAAATAAGTATGGAAAAAATGTTTTTTTTCTGTAATAAATCTTTTACTGAAGGTCAGTCTATTGTTATTCAATTTTGTATTCCCAAATCATTTATAGTAAATGCCGATATCCTCTACTGTCGCCCATTCAATTTAAAAAGTAGAATAATAAGTCAAAATAACTATACCCACCGAGTTCTCATTCGCTTTAAATTCTTAAAAGAAGGCGAACGCGCACTTCTGCGACAATTTCTAACATCCATTGAGCCCGACTTATCCAAAATCGAAAAGAATGGTAATGGAAAAGATGATGGCAATGGTGCAGGCTTTAGCGAATTGGATGATTTAGGTTTATAAATCTCTATTGATTGATTATGATCAAATCATAACAATTATTTGTAGAAGTCTGGGGAATTATGTCTAAGAGAAAACTTGCCTCTAATCTTATATTATTTTTATTTTTTATCTTAGTGAGCGTTGCTGCACTTTTTTCAGATATCTTTCAAAATCCGCTAAAAACGGGAAGCCAATTTGTTGAACAAGCAAAAGTATTTTCTCAAAATGAACTTGAATCCATAAATCGATTATCATTTAAGAATAAATCAGGTGAATTCACATTTGAAAGAAATGTAAATAATCAAAAGTCACCTTGGCATATGGTGAGTCCTCGAGCCGTTTCAACAAATTCAATCTTCATTGAAAAACTATTCGACTCGCTTGGAACAATCAAAATTAAAAAAGTATTCCCTGAAGAGAAAATTAATCTTTCTAATTTTTCAATTGATAAGCCCACAACTCTGCTCAATTTATACGATAAGAAGGGAAAAATTCTAACAATTACAGTTGGTCTTATGAACTCGATAGATAATACGACTTATTTAAAAATTTCACAAAGACCTGGAATCTTTCATTCAGAAGCTCCTAGTCTTTCATTAGAAAATGCTACTATTCTGGATTTAACTGAATCACAAATATTTTCTATAACTTCAGAGAAAATAAATTCATTTAAAATTTATCTAGGAAATAAAAAAAGTGATAAAGCTCAATTAGAATTGATCAAGAAAAATGGAGCCTGGCAAAATGGTGTAGGCGAAGCTATTGTGATCACTAAAATTGATGATTTTCTACAAGAACTCTCAAAATTAAAAAGCAGTTTTATTTTAGATAAACAAACCGAGACACAAAAAAAGCAAACGAGCTTACTTTCAAAGAACAGCCAATACATCCTCTCGATTGAAGACAATAAGGGAACCACTACTGATTACTCAGTTAGCGCATTGATAAAAAGTTTGAGTGACATAGATCTAAAAGGTGAAGAGTATTTTATAATAGATCAATTCAATAGTGGAACTTGTTATATAGTGAAAAAAGAATTCTTTGAAATCTTTAATACTAAGCTAGAATCCTTAGGCAAAACTCATAAGAATTAAGAAACTTTTCTCTGCCCGGCCATTCTGGAATTTGAGGGCAGTGCGGCTTCTTTTTGAAGTTTATCTGGATCAACAAAGACATTAATAAATTTTTCGATAAGGATAGAGTTATAACGTTTGACCCCTTCTTTATTAGTAAGAATTTTTCTTAGTGCCTCTGTAGGTTGCAACTTATTGTCTAACATAATATGAACAAAATCGTCGGCGAGGCATACAATATTAGCTAGTGTTAATATTTTATTTCCTTTTTTCTGATAAGGAAAACCTGTGCCATCGTAAGCTTCATGGTGCTGAAGTATGATCTGCTTTATTGAGTTATTGATGGCCCTCGATGATTCTACGAGCTTTAAACCCAACTCAGGATGAGTTTTATAGACTTCATACTGGGCGGGGCTCATTTCGCTTGGTCTCATCTTGGCAATTTCTACAGGGAGCATTGCTTTACCAATATCGTGAAACATACAAGCCATTGCAGTTGTTTCAATTGTTGTCTTTGATTGCCAATCAAATTGCTTGATAATCGCTGCGGAATACAATGTTACTAAAAAAGCATGTGAATAGGCAGTAGGGTCAAAATTTTGAAAAGATCTTAAGGCTTGATAAAGATCATCCTGTCCTTCAATGAGTTTAAAAACTGATTCGCAAACCTCGCGGCCTTGATCAATAATTTGTGGTTTTACCCCATGAGTGAAAACCTCTTCTACGTATTTTTCAGAAACATTTTTTAATTGATTTACTTTATTTAAAACAGGAACTGCTTTATTATCAATTAATTTTTTTGCCAAGAAATTATTATATTGAATAAATTTTCTACGATCGCTATTATGAAAATAAAGACTATCTATCTTTTTTTCATTTTTATATTTATCAATCCTCTCTTTTGAAAAAGTATCCCCTGCATGAAGAATTTTTAAATACTTACTCTCTTTTAATTTTATATAAATATCAAAGAGCACAGCTTGAGAAGAATAGAATTCATCAATTTTAATTCTCGAAAAATTCTCATCGGTCATAGAGACTTCCAGCTCTTCAGAAACTCCCTCTTTTTTTGTCACACTGGCCATAAGATCACCCAATGACTGATGACCCTCGAGCAGTTCTTTTAAATAAGGAATTTCAAATGGCTTTACTGCCATTTCTGCGACGCCAAGCTTTTGTAGTTTTTCTTCGCTGACATGTCCGTTATCGACATATCTTTTGTCATTTACAATTACGATAATACGTTGATTGGTATAATTAACCTTGATGAACTTTAAGACTTGCATGCACGAGTGATTTTGAACCTCATAATTTAAAATCACTGCAAAAAATTTATCATTGTAAAGCGATAGCTGAGCATCACGACCGTTACTAACAGCAGAAACTTCATATGATTGAGCAATCAAAAAAGCCTTGGCTGCACTCAACCAAGTTTCATCAGGATCAACCAATAATATTTTTAAGGCCAAGAATACATCCTCATCTAATGGGTTTTTAAGCCAAACCTCATGAGGACTTATCGGACAATTTGTAACAAAGTTGAAATAAAAATAGAAAAAAGTGGTTAAAATCAATCAAGATTCTAACCACTTAAATAAAATGAAGTAACTTTAATTAGTTATTTATTTAATTTCTTTATGAACAGTATGACGTCTTAAAAACGGGTTATACTTCTTAAGTTCAAGACGATCAGGTGTCGTTTTTTTGTTCTTAGTCGTTGTATAACGAGAAGGACTTTTCCCTTCTTTTCTTGCTTCTGTACATTCTAGGGTTACAATAACTCTAGCACCTTTTTTTGCCACAACAGCCTCCACGCCGAAAATTTTACAATGGTGAAATTACACTTTTGTCGTTGGCATGA
The DNA here is from genome assembly GCA_947448205.1 of Bacteriovoracaceae bacterium. Classification (GTDB taxonomy): domain Bacteria; phylum Bdellovibrionota; class Bacteriovoracia; order Bacteriovoracales; family Bacteriovoracaceae; genus Bacteriovorax. The sequence continues at coordinate 1,499 of CANFNL010000025.1, read as the reverse complement.
CAACCAAAAATTGCTAAACCTCTTAAAAAAGAATGGATTTTATGAAAATAAACACTGAAAACTGGTCATACTCTCATTATTTCTCAGAGCCGCTTCGCGCCTTTGTCTCATTGGGGGCAACCCCTATCGAGGACCCTGACGAAGTAAAATTGCAATACCTAGTTACATTAACCGACAAAGACTATACCGAGCTTTTCCAAAGCGCTCACGACGAGCTAGAAATTGCCCTTGAAATCTTGAATGAAAAGTACGGGAATTGGCAACTGCTTGATGCCATCAATAATGCCCAAGGAGATGGCTGCACAAGCTGTGCAGCCCATTAGAAAACATGGCCATGACCTTGACTAAGACATGAATATTAGTTATAAAACTCACTCAAATTAAAACCTGATTCTGTATATAAAGCAGAGATCACTGTAAAAGAGGTCCATATGAAAGAAGGAATTCACCCAAAGTATGAAGCAATGAACGTTGTATGCGTTTGTGGTGCTGTTTACCCAACTAGAAGTACAATTAAATTAGAAAAAATTGACATCTGTGCTGCTTGTCACCCGTTTTATACTGGTAAGACAAAAGTTTTAGATACTGAAGGAAGAATTGAAAAATTCAAGAAAAAATTCGGTACTGATTACATGAACAAAGAAAAGAAATAGTCTCAAATAAAAAAGGCTCCACAGGGAGCCTTTTTTATTTCTCATTTTTTAATTTCACTCTCAACTTATCCCCAAACTGCTTCTCAACTTCAAAAAACAACCTCTCACCAACATCTGCATTTTTAAAATGCTTTTCTTCTTCTTTGGAGAGGTGTTTTTTTTGAATCTCAATAGCTGCATTTTTATTTTTACCGTTTTCTAAAAAACAAACTTGGTATTCAAAACTAAACTTTGTTTCATTGAGAAAGCCAATAACGCTCGCATCATTATTAATGACAGGAGCTTTGCCTTTGCGTCGATAAACATGGGCTGTCATTGGCATTATTTTTCGATCCAAACTAACTAATTGCGAGAGTCGCTCGATACTTGGGTCGTGGGAGGTTCTTAAAACTTGATGACACCAATCATTTGGACAAGCATTCGAGCTTGGACAAGGATAGAGGACATCATAATGATCGAGCATTATATCGCGAAGAATTTTTAATTCCTGAAATAATTCACTTGTTCCAGGCTCAATCCAAATCACATACTCAGGATCGATAGTCATGATTTGCTCTTGAGCTTTATCTCGGCCCATTTCATTTATTGAATGACCAAAAAATAGAACACTGTTTGATTTTTTTTCGGAAAACTTCCGGAATGTTTGAAATTTTCCGCTAGGAAAAAAGCCGTTCATTATTTTTGAAGCTTGATCGAGCATAATTTGTGAAGAATCAACACCAATCATCTCAACATGTGCTTGGCTCTTTAATATTTTTTTCCAAGCTAAGCTATAAGTTCCCGGACCACATCCCATATCAATGAAAGGACGATTTTTAAAATCATCCAACACATCATTTGAGAGCT
>CANFNL010000024.1 GCA_947448205.1 Bacteriovoracaceae bacterium | reverse complement strand
TTTTATTTTTAGTAATCAGATCATACTTTTGGGCAATTCTTCGCACTTCAGTTTTAGGCAAATGTCCAATTGGAAAAAGGACATGCTCTAGAATTTCACTCTTAATCGTATAGAGAAAATAGGATTGATCCTTAAGTGGATCTGAGCCTTTAATTAAAGCCTTTTTTCCGTCGATATATTTATTTTGGCAATAATGTCCTGTGGCCAAAAAATCTGCACCTAACTCTCTAGCTTTTTCATAAAAAACTTTAAATTTAATTTCTCGATTACAGAGCACATCGGGATTTGGAGTAAAGCCCAATTTATACTCTTCGACAAAATGAGAAAATACCTGGTCGCGGTATTCTTTTATAAAATCAACCGAGTAATAAGGAATGTCTAATTTTTCACAAACTGAAATAACATCGGCATATTCTTTTGAAGACTGACAAACTCCATTCTCGTCTAGCTCTTCCCAGTTCTTCATAAAGAGCCCTACGACCTTGTAGCCTTCTTCTTTTAAAAGGGCCGCACAAACCGAGGAGTCTACGCCACCAGACATGCCAACGACAACCATTGTATCGGATTTAGCTTTATAAATTGGGTGAGTATTGTCCATGTGGCATTCATAGCATAAAGCCCTTTATTTGACTATGTCATAGTTCCAAGCAAGCAAGGACCCTGTAATATATCTAAAGGCGTTGGTGTAAGTATTTATATTCAAAGTCTCTACAAAGTCATTAGATGTTCTAAACCGTGGATTAAAATCACTTTCCCAGTTTTGACTAAAGCAAAGTGCAGGAATGCCTACCTCCCAAAAACTTGCCTGTGAACTTAAATTTAAACCATTGGCTTCTGGGATGAAATCGATATTGGGATAAAGTCTTTTGCCATTGTTATTGAGTAATGTGACCAATTTTAAATCATCTTCACTGCCTTTGCTTGTTGGTGGGCGAAGATAAACTTTCATATTATTGAATTTTTTTTCTTTGTCTTCTCTTTTAGAATCATGACCAAGCATAGTCAGATTTATAAATCCGGCAATTTTCTGATTGCCAATAGTTGGCAGCATTTTTTCGACATAGGCCCTAGATCCTATTAAACCTAATTCTTCAAAATCAAAAAAAACTATGCGAACAGTTTTAGGCAAATCCAATTTATCAAAAATTTCAATCATCGACAAAAGTGCAGAGACACCTGTTGCATTATTATCTGCTCCGGGCATAGATCCTGTTAAATCTATTTTTTGCGTTTTAGCATCAATTAAAATCGTATCGTAATTGGCCCCTAAAATAATAACTTCATCGGGTTTGATTAACCCTTTTTTTTCCCAGATTAAATTGATTCCTTTAACCTCTTTAGCTACTTTATCACTATTTTGGCTAAATTCTTGTTTGCTAAAATTTGCTCCCTTGGAATTGGCCGCTGTTAATTTTGCTTTAATAAATTCTAATGACTTGTTGTGACCAGGACTTCCCACAGCTCGAGATGGTCTGCCACTCGAGGCAAAATCTCTTAGATTCTTCTCCAGGTCATCCCTTGATAGTTTTTCAGTTACCGAAGTGATGTTGTAACTTGATTTAATTTTTTTATCATAATTACTTAATTCGAGTGCATAAAGCGAATTACACATAAATATAAAAGCAGAACTAAAAATGTAACTTTTCACTATTTCCATCTTTTTTTACCACTTCTTCTTCTGAATTTCTTTTATAAATTGGCAGCGTGAGAAAATCACCATTCTCAAAAAATCCACCCATTTCAACTATTGCCGTTCCAATGATTTTACCCTTTTCACTCTTGCGATTATAAAAAGCAAAAAATTGACCGGTGATTAAAATGCCAGGCCTTCTATCTTCAAAATCTATTAGGCAATTTTGATTGTTTTTAAAAAATATTCGACAAGGAATTTTTTGTGCATTTGACGACATTTTCACATAAGCAGAAATTGGCTGAGTTGTATCGAGATGAGAGGCAGGAATAAATCTTGAAACAAGTGCGTGGCTATATTGTAATCGATCAGGATAATCAATAAAAATATTTCCCTTAAATGGAACAATAGAGACAACTTCTTTTAAAGGATCAATTGGAGACTCAGGCCTAAAAGGTAAATTTTTCTGACCAATATAATAGCGATGTATCCCTAAGTGCTCACTAATTGAGCTCTCTGAACGATAATCATAAATCGTTCCAATCCTCCTCAAATCCTTTGAGGAGCGAGCCTCGACTAAATTTTGATTCCGTGGATCGTGCATAATATGCTGAATCTTGGACTTAGGTCGACTTAAATAATCAACTTTCATAAGCTCGCCAATTTTTTCAACTTCTTGTTTTCTAATTTCTGATAAAGGAAGCATCAAATTACTAAGGTGTTTTTGTTCAAGTCTTGAGAGAAAATAGGATTGATCGTGTTCAATATCATTGGCAACCATTAATTCAAAAGCCCCAGTTTTTTGATTTTTTAAAACTTTGGCATAATGGCCTGAAGCAATTAATGATGTATTAAATTTTAAAGCCTTCTCCAATAAAACATCCATGACCACTAAATTCAAAAAAACTAATGGCTCAAAAGTATGGCCACTTAAAATACTTCCCACCACAGGATCTAAGACTTTATCTGCAAAAACTTCGGCGGCATTAACAGCATAAAAAGGAATATCTAAATAAGTACAAATTGATTTAACTTTATTTAAGTCACTGATGGCCACATCAGCTAAGGCCCCTTTCTCTTCATTAGGCTCAAATAATTGAATACCTATACCAATACATCGAAATCCCTGCTTCTTTAGTAAATAAGCAGCGACAGTCGACTCTAAGCCTCCTGTCATGGCAACCAGAACAGTTTTGTTTGTGACTTTATCCTTCATTCAAATATTATAGACTTAAAATGAAGTTTGAAAAAGTTATAAGAAGTAAAAAATAGCCCTTTTACTTAACCACCACACTCAACAATTATTTTTCTTTTAAGTATTAATCACCCTTTGTCGATAAATCTCTGATGACTGCTGCAAACTTCGAAGAGAGCTTCGAGATATATTTATTTACCAAAGAAATGGATCAGGACAATTTTTCTAATCTAAGTGAATTTATATCCTTTTTGAAGTTCAATAGAATAACTCCATCTTATAAATTCTCCTATGTAGGCCGAGGAGAAAGTTTAATTCCAGAGCTGAGTTTAAATGAAAATATTCTTATGGATTTTTCACCAAATTCCCTGACAGCATCAAAAGACTTACAATTTCAAGAGTTTTTAAAAGAAGCTCCAAATAAAGAATTAGAAAAATTATACCAAAAAATAATATCACCGCACGCCCAGCCCGCACATTCAGATACGCAGATGAAACAAGTGACTTCACTAATAAAAGCGCTAGTTTTTGAGGGCGAATTTATCTTCTTAGAAGAGCCTGAAAATGATCTCGATATGGAATGTTTAGAATTATTCATCAGTGCACTTAAAGATCATATTATTAGACATAAAAAAAATGTTTTTATTTTTTCAAACAATTTAAAGCTTTGGCTTCCTCATTCACACAAGCATGTTAAACGTGAAAAAAACTATCAATTTACCATAAATGATATAAGTCAAAAATCCAAATGGCCGCTGGAGAGACAAGCTTTTTATTCTTCCATAAAAGAACATATTGGTATTCCCCAGACTCAGTTAAAATTTCATCTACCAAAAAATCTCAAAGCTAAAAAACGGGCGGCTTGAGTTAAACTCATTGACAAGATTCTTCTGACTTTCAATAATAGTTCTAACTATGGTGACAAAAAAAGTTACGCCTTTAAATTTTATTGATGTCTTCTCCGGGGCTGGTGGACTCTCGTGCGGATTGGAATTAGCGGGCATGCGCTGCCTGTTGGGAATAGACATGGATAAAAATGCCATCGATACCTTCAGGACCAATCATAAAAAAGCCAGTATCTATTGTGGTTCAGTCACAGATTTAAGTGAAAAAAAACTTCGAGAGCTCACTAATAATCAAGACATCCATGCAGTTGTCGGTGGTCCACCTTGCCAAGGTTTTTCGACTGTGGGCTTAGGAAATCCCAACGATTTAAGAAATACTCTATTTAAAGAATTTATTCGATTAGTAAAAATAACTGATCCTTACTACGTCATTATCGAAAATGTCACTGGTTTGATTGCTAAAAAAAATGAAAAAACTCTTAATGATATTTTTAAGCTCTTTCATAAAATGGGTTACTCCCTTGGTGTACAAGTCATGTCGGCTGAAAATTATGGAGTACCTGAACGCAGAAGACGCACAATAATCTTAGGATCTCGGATCAACGAAGAAATCATTTTCCCTAAGGTTGACACAAAAATAATTACTGTAGGAGAAGCTCTTAAAAGCTTAAAATCCCCCGATGGTAAAATTTATAACCACGATATTTCTCTTGCAGCTATTAAGTCGCCTCTAGAATATGCTCGCATAAAATGTATCCCCGAAGGACGTGGAATACGTTATGAAAAAGATGAAAAAGCTTATCTCCCTAAAAAATTAAAATTAGGAATAGATTGGAGCACTATTAGAGAAAACAGATTTCGCCAAACAAAATATCAAAGGCTAGATCGTCAAAAGCCAAGCCCAACTATAATGACTCATAGGCATAATTATTTTCACCCTACTGAACACCGCTACCTCACACAAAGAGAAGCTGCAGCGATACAAAGCTTTCCCAATGATTTTAAATTCGTGGGCCCTCTCTCCTCACAATGGAGACAAATTGGAAACGCTGTACCTCCAAAATTAGGACTGGCCTTAGGCAAAGCAGTGATGAGTATGTATCAAAATAAAAATAAAAAAATAAATGCAAAAAAGTTATTTACTAAATCTGAAGAAGCCGTGACGAAAATGAGAAAAAAGGCTTTTTTGTATAATTAAGAAAGCTTAAGAGTTAGTGCACTGATTGTGCGTGATGAAGTCGATAAAAATAATTTTTTTCTAAAAGTAAATTGGCCAATGTTCCCTCTTCAACTAATTTGCCTTCATTAAAAACAAAAACTCGATCGCACTGTTTTAGAGTCTCCAAGCGATGAGCAATGATTAGGCATGTTCTACCGCCCATTACTTTCATCACAGCATCTTGAATAATATCTTCGTAATAAGGATCAATATTTGCTGTAGCTTCATCAAGAATAAGAATTGATGGATTTTTTAACAACACACGAGTTAAGCTTAGCAATTGCTTTTGTCCAGCACTTAGGTTAGATCCCCCTTCAAAAATCTCCATATCGAGGTTAAAACCTTCTTTAGAGAGTGCTTTAACTAGACCTGTTGTCTTTGCAGCATCGATGAGTTCTTGGTCAGTAAGCAAATCATCACAAGAGAGATTTTGTCTTAAACTGCTCTTAAAAATGATAGCATCTTGAGCGACAAAACCAATTTGATCTCTAAGCAAGTGACGATCAAAATTACGAATAGGGATATCATCAATTTTTATATCACCTTTTTGAAACTCATAAAGCCTAGACAATAAGGAAACCGTCGAGCTTTTACCACAACCAGTTTTACCAACTAATCCTATCTTTTCCCCTGCTGCGATATGAAAACTTAAATCATTTAAGATCCATCCTTCTGAATTATATTTCATAAAAACATTTTCAAATTTAATATCACCCTCAAGAGTTGCCAGTTTCATATGACCTTTATTCATTAAAACTTTTTCTTCATCATCTTCATTTAAAAAGCCCATAACTCTCTCAGTGCTCGTAAAGGCTTGCTGAACAACATGAATTTCTCGAGAAAGGAGCATCATTGGGCTAAAGAATCGCTCGTAATAACGAATAAAGGAAATAAATAGACCTACACTCAAGACACCGCTTAAAACTCCATGACCTCCATACCAAACGAGACCAATCAGTGGAATAGTTGCAAAAAAAGAAACAAGGGGCATGCTCCATGCAAATAGTAAGTTGCCCTTTAATTGGGCATAAAGATAATCATCTACCGTTTGATTAAATTTTTCCATAGTCCATTTTTCTAGCCCAAAAATGCGAATGACATCCATTCCATTTAAAAACTCTGAAAGTTTAGCGTTAATTGCAGAAGAAAATTTTGAGACACGACGGTTAGAATTTCTAAGAAAATCTTTAGTCTTAAACATTAAAATCAATGAGGGAAGAATTGAAACTGCCATAATTAGACCGAGTTTGTAATGAGAAACGATCATCGCAACGACAGCAAGTATTGTCATCATAATGGCAGATAATAAATTCCCAAGACTTGAAGTAAAAAATTCTTCAATACCTTCGACATCATGAGTGACTCTCGTGACAATTCGACCTTGAGGTTGACGATCATAGTACTGCAGAGGGAGTTCTTGAAGTTTTGCAAAAAGCCTTTTACGAACTGAAAAAATAACATTTGAAGCTGAATTGGCCAAAAGCTTTCTTCCTATCCAAATAAAATAAATACTGCCAATTTCTAGTAATATGATACTTGTTGCATAAAGCACTGACTTATTCAAATTTTTGGCAATAAGACCTTTTTCAAGGAGATCTCCCATTAATTTCGAAGAATATATGGCCAATAGTGAGCTCATAAATATTAAAGTGAGAGCACAACTAATCTGTAGCCTAAAAGGAAGAGCATAACTTAATAAAATCTCCAAAGATTTCCAATCGCCAATACCTTTTTCCGAAATTTTGGATTCATCTTGATCATCGGCCATGAGATAAGCATTTTTTGTAGCCTGTGACTCAAGCCCTATGGGACGTAAGTTTTTCTTGGATCCCCTTTGTCTTAATTTAAATTTTTTAGGCAAAGATTTCATTGAATCGGCACCATTAAAGGTTTTAGCTTGAAAGAATAATTGCAGTATTTCAAAGTTGATTGACGATGAGCTACCCAAATCAATGTTACATCTTTTAAGTGCTCATCTAAATTTTTCAAAATTTTTTCTTCTGTGATAGTATCAACAGCACTTAGGCAATCATCCAAAAATAAAACTTTTGGTCTTCGGGCCAAGGCGCGCGCCAGAGTCAATCTTTGTTTTTGTCCGCCAGAGAGATTAATCCCCCACTCGCCAAGTTGAGTGTTGAGTTGGTCGGGAAATTTTAGTACATCTTCTCTCAAGCCTGCTAAATCAAGGTATTTCCAAACATCTTCGTCTGATAAGCAAGAATTCATTGCCACATTAACCTTGATAGAATCGGCAAATAAAAAAGGCTTCTGCCCTACGTGCCCAATAACATTTCTTAAATCGTCATGAGAGTAAGCAGAAAAAGGTTTTCCGTAGAACTCAACTGTTCCTGAAGCTACCTCTCGCTCCAGTCCAGTTAAAATAGACAGAAGTGTACTCTTTCCCGATCCAATCTCACCAGTTATTCCAAGTCGATCACCTTTTTTTAACTGAAAAGATAAGTTTGAAAAAAGAGGTGCTGAAGCTTCAAAGGAATAGCTTAAATCTGAAACATTTAAGACGCTTTGGTTAGCCCCATAAGTATCAAAAAATTCAATTGGACGGCCTTCTATCAGTAAATTTTTATCTTTTTCATGAAGAAAAATCTCTCCAAGACGCTCAAGTGCTGTGAAACCCTTTTTCCACTCAGAGACAATGAAGCCCAAAGACATTAAGGGATCATGCAATAAAAAGATGAGCCCTTGCATTGAAATAAATTCCCCAACTGACATTTTTCCTTCAAATGTAAAACTAATCCCCATTACAAATAAAACGATATAAGAAATAATTGAAGCCACTCCCATTACAGGAATATACAGAAGATTGAGTCCTATACCTTTTAATTTTTGTTGGCGATGATTTTCAGCCACATCCATTAACCTCTTTTCCCAAAAAGGACCAGTTTGTGTAAGTCGTTGCAGCTTAATTGTTGAGACAGCTTGAGAGGAGAGATCGTTAAAATTTGAAAGAACATCCTGAACAACTCTATATTGTTCAACTTCTTTTTGTGAAAGTCTTCTAACAAAAATTGGCACAAATAAGAGCACTACAAAAGAGAGCAAGGCCATGGTTAAGTGAATGAAGGCCATGGTTAAAAAAGTAAAAATTCCTAAAAAAAGCACATCGAAAAAGGCCACGAGGGTAAAACCAAAAACAAATCGAGCACTGTTAGTATCAGATGTTTGAGCATTCATCAAAACACCTTTAGTAAAGCGTCTTTCCAAATCCGCTTTCTTGAAAAAGCGTACATGTTCCCAAACATCTCTTTTGAGCATTCCACAAGCGTAATGAGTCTGTCGACCAAGAGTGATTCTCCACATGAATCTAAAAATATTTATGAAAATTCTCGAAGCTACTAGAACAAAAAAAAGGAGAAGAAAAGTTTGCTCGTCATTTTTTCCAGTGAGAATTTGTGGAATGGGCTTTTTTGTCATAAAATCCACAATCCAACCAATATTTTTAGGAGCAAGAACTTGCATCAAATTAGTCAACAAAACAGAAAATGCCCCCCAGGAGTAAATTAACCACCGGTCTGCCAAGAAGGATTTCCAAATTTTTTTTGCGTGCTTTTGAAACATCATGTTTTACAAATTTAAAATAATTTAGCTGATTTGTTTTAAAATCCATTCGCTAAATTCATTTAAATAATCTTCTATCATTGGAAGATCATCAGAGACTTTAGCGATAGCTAATTTAAAAGTCTCTTTATTATAGGGAAGATTTACCAAAGAGGCCATGAGTTGTTCAATCATTTCAGGATGAAGAGAATCAGAAAAAATCTGCGCATGCACAACAACACCTTTTTCAACATTTAGTTGTACATCAACCCCGCCCCAAGTAAAGCGCTCAGATATTTGATGAGTAAACTGCGGCGCTTCGCCAAAGCGCCAATTCCAATTACTCATTTTCTGAAAATGCTCATTAAGCTTTGGTATTCCTAGAAGGTATTGATGATCAAGATATTCAATCTCACAAGTTGATTGATAAAACTTAGCAAATTCTTCGATAATCTTCGCGCTTAGGATCTCATGAGTAATCCCTTTATTTAACTCCTGTAAATTAACTACTCGAGCTCGCACTGAAGTAATTCCTTTAGATTCTAATTTTTTGAGATCGGGATTTAAATAACGTCCTAGTTTTGTCATATCAGCATTAATTAAAAGCGTTCCGTGATGAAATGATCTATCCTTGGTTTCTTTAAAAGCAGAGCCTGAAAATTTCTTTTCTCCATCACTTGTTTCAACTAATAAGTCATTGCGCCCAGAGGGATAACTTTTGAGTCCGAATGAATTGATAGCGTTGGTTATAATTTGATTATTGGCAGCTTTATCAAATCCTTTTTTGGAAGACAAAAATGTAAAATTTGTATTTCCTAGATCGTGAAAAACTGCTCCTCCCCCACTTTGCCTTCTGGCAAGAATAATAGAATCTTCATCCATTTTTGCAGTATTACACTCAGTCCAAGGATTTTGGAATCGACCAATGACAACGGTATTATCATTTCTCCAAAGAAATAATATTTTAGTCTCTTCTAACTCAGCCTCAGTGAGCATATCCCGAAAAATCCAATCTTCTGTTGCTATATTAAACCAAGGGTCAAATGTATTTGATATTAAGACTTTTAATTTAAATTTTTTCATTATTCACTCTCTTGCTCAGAATCATTTAATAAATCTTCTTCACTTGTATTTTTACGCTCTTTTAATAAATCTGGATTTGCCCTTTCCCAATTAAATGAAGTAGTCAATGCGGCTTCATATTCTACATCACCAATATATCCACCTTGCTTCATTTTTAGTAAAATAGAATCAATAATTCTTAAAGCAAAAGGTGTGAGAAATTTTTGTTTGAACGACTTTGAGTATTTAACTGGACTAGGTAAAAGCATTGCCAAAAAAGCAGATTCTCTGGCCGTGAGTTTATCAGGAGATTTATTAAAATAAAATTGACTTGCAGGGCCTATTCCATAGAGCCCTTTGCCATATTCAATTATATTGAGATATGTTTCTAAAATTTTATTTTTATCTGAATGCTTCTCATACATAACTGCCATCATCAGCTCGATACCCTTTCTTGCAAGATTTTTATTTTTATTTAAAAAAAGATTTTTCACCAACTGTTGTGTAATAGTAGAACCACCTCGCATTTTCTTTTTCAAAACAAATGTAGATTCAAAAGCTTTTTGTAATTGCTCTGGATCATAGCCTGAATGAAAATAAAACTTACCATCTTCACTTGAAATAATTGCTCCTTGAAGTTTTTTTGAAATTTTAGACAAAGGAACCCAAGGAGATGGCATAGTCTCAACTCGCAAATATTTTGCATTGTTTTCTTCAATCTCAATTTTATAAAAACTCACTTGCGCCTTCATAATTGAATAAATTGAATGAAGTATTGGAAAAGAGAAATTCAATACTATGAGTGAAATAAAAAGCCAAAATCCAATTAAGAATTTGACTTTAAACTTACTAAATTTATCTGCAAAGCTAGGGAGCATTTCTTGCATAATATTAAACCATAAATGATTATCCACTTATGGCCAATTTACCTGTCTCGTAATTAAAAAGAAAGAATGAAATTTAAAATAAGTAATGGCAGAACTAAGTCTGCCATTATCATAAAATTTTAATAGAGTCATAAAGTTAAGAATTAGAGTGTTATCCCAAAAACCTCAGGTAAGAATTTTTGCTCTAAATTCTGTGAACTTGTCCCTATTTTTTGGGCAATTTTTGCAAGGACATCGGCCTTAGCTTTTGAGTCAGTTGCTGCCAATTGAATATCTTGAACGCTTACTCCAGTTAGGGTTTTTAGATCAGATAATAATGCTAATTGATCATCGCTTGTAAGGTCTCCATTACTTCTAGAGATCATATTTTCAATTTTTGATCCAAGTGTCACCATCGACATCGAAGTCTCAAGACTTACGTTATAAGCAAAGGATACTTTGGCAGCTTTTTCATAAAACTTCATGCGTTCTTGCTCTTTTGCCATTAAGCTTACGTCGGTTGAGCCCGCTTCATCTTCATAAAGATAACCAGAATTTCGTCCTTCATAATACCCAGTTGAAGTGTGATAATCTACAACTTCATAATCATTACCAAAAGTGTCACCATTATAACTTCCAGCAAGAATATCTCCTCGCTCAATGGATCTAAATTCAGCAGCTACAGCGCTATTATTTGAGTAATAATCATAATAAACAATTGATCTTACATAATTTAAGCTAACTGCTTTATATTCACTGTATTTAGAATCCCAGATAACAAACCATTTTTCTTGTCCTGCCTGTTGTGATCTCAAGGTCTCATTTGTGTATAACTTAACACTCGTTGAAGCTGTGCCATCGACACTATTGAGGGCCGAAACGAATTCTGAAGCAAGTATATTTGGCGATCCATAAGCACCATAAGTTGAGACTGATGCACCCACTCCAATCGTTGCACTTCCAACAGTCGATGATCCACCTCCACTGCCCCCACAACTTGCCAGCAATAAAAACATTAGCACCATTGTTGCGTTTACTAATTTTTTTAAATTTCTATTCATAGATGAATCCCCCCTCAAGAATTAGACAACGAAAATGTCTACTTAATTGGTGTAACATCGAGAAAATTATCAGTCGAGCGAAGGGTTTTATCTGTAAGTTATTAGTAGAATATCAAAGATTAAATGGTTTCATTGTGGCACTTATTTATTATATTGGGGTTAAAGTGAGACCCATGGTCTGAAAAAGTGATTTTCATTTTTACACACCATAAAGTCCACTTTCGATGATAAAAGATTAATTAAAAAAAAATTATAGGTTTGAAGCCGTCTCACTCTTAAATTTCTCTAGAATATCAAAAAGCGACGCAAAAACCTGTGCAGATCCTTTTTCAAGGACATTCTCGAGTGGATATTTCCCTTGTAATAGATAAGTTTTGGGGCCATCGATTTCTAAAATATCTGACTCTTTATCGCCGATCATAAAAGATTTATCTAAGTCAATATTAAATTTAATCACTGCTTCTATCATCATTCCAGGACGGGGCTTTCTTCTTTCACTGTCGTATTCAGTACAATAAAACCAATCATCTACTCTTGCTTTTTTAGAAATAAGATAGGAATTCATTTTTTTATGTAGTTCTATGACATCACTTTCTTTGTACATTCCCTGAGCAACACCTGACTGATTTGTAAGGACAATAACGAGAAAACCTCGGTCATTAGCACAAGCTATTAAATCAAAAATACCTTCAACCCACTCGATGTCTTCAAAGCGAAAGATATATGTTTTATCAGAATTGATAATTCCATCTCGATCCAAAAAAAGGGCCTTCTTTTTCATATCTTCCTTAAGATTTTATTTTAATAGCGCAGTTTATTTTATAAGCAGCAGTTGTAAATTTATTCATTGGTTTTACCCTAATCTGCAAAACAATATCACCCCAGATAATTTCAAGAGAACTTGATAAATCTTTTAATGGTAAAATTTTAAAATCATTAGCACCATTTTTACCAGCAATATTGAAGAGATCATCGCGATTTTTAATAGTCACAGCTTTTAACCTATAATCCTGGTGAAAACAATTGACTTGAATAATCTCACGATGACCAAAACCGCAAAGTGCAAAAAGTGACTGAAAGAACAATTGTGAATCAGTGTTTTTAAGTTCATTTAAAAAAAGTGAGAGTTTTTGAGCTATACGATTGTAATTTTCATGAACAACAATTTTTAAATCTTCCGGCAATTCTCCAGGCAATTCGCTATAATGATTACTCCAATGAGTATCAAATCGGCCCTGAAAGTCGGCGTCTATCATTGCATAAAGTTTGTGTCCCATCTTTAAGAAGCAATCATCGACTTCCCTATTTAATTCCTCTTGCTGTCTTGTGAGTAAATCACCATACTGCAGAGAAAAAGCTTGAAAATATTTAATAAAAAAACTTTTGACTCCAGCACTTTTAGTATTAGTAAAACTGTGATCCTTAGTTAATTTTAAGCTAAATGTTTTATTTTTAATTTCACCAGAATCATTTAAGAAACTACCAACAATATCTGTTTCATTCCAAAAATCATTGTCATTAGTTGCCATTATTTTACCAATAACGCTCCATTTAGTGAATCGAGTTTGTCTTATTTCTAGATAGTTCCAAATCGCATCAGCTGTACACGATGCTAAAAGGGGCAAGTCTATTAATAATTTTGGCCCCTGGGATCGAATAAAATCCTCATAACTTTGAAGCCTATTTTTATACTCTGTTGGTAAGTTGAACAAAAAATCTACTTCTAGCGATGATTTCACTGCTAAGTTTTGGGCAACAAGAAATTCAAAAAGATTTCCTTTATATTCATTTAAAAGAGCTTCTTTTTGAATTTGATTACTGTAGTCAATATTTTTCATTTTTTCTTGTTAACAATTACATAATAACGCTTTTCAAATTCTCTCAGAGTAACTAGACTTATTAAAATTAGATTTGGTTACGACCTTATTGTAGCAAAGCCGCTAAAGGAAGAAAATGAATTCATTTCCTTCAATACTTGAAAGTATCAATGATTTGAATATTTTTCAGATCAAAGAACTTATCTCTGAAACTTCTTATTTTAAAAGTAATGAGCAAACTGAGCATTTATTACTTCCCAATTCTCATCGTCCAATTGTCACAACTTCATTTTTAGAAAACTCCACAAGAACAAAGCACTCGTTTGCCATTGCTATTAATAGACTTGGTGCAACTTATATTGATTTCAATGCAGAGAAGTCCAGCCTTCAAAAAGGTGAAAGCCTTGAAGAGACATTTTTAACACTTTATAATCAAGGCGTAGATCTCTGCATCATTCGCTCCAGTACTTCAAATTTGTTGAGTGAATTTAAAATAAATCCACCAATAAAATTAATAAATGGAGGAGATGGAATAAACGAACATCCTACTCAGGCATTATTGGATTTGTACACTCTTTTAGAAATTTGCCCAGACCTAGAAGGGAGAACTTTGGCCATTTTTGGCGATAATATCCACTCTCGTGTGGCCCACTCTTTAATAAAAATACTTCCTCTTTTTAAAATGAAAGTCATCCTTTGTGGACCAAAAGCTTTTCTACCAGCTATAAATGATCTTCCTCCGGGCATTGAACTCTCCGAATCCAGAGACGAAGTTATTAAAAAAAGTGACTTTCTCTATTTATTGAGAATTCAAAAAGAAAGACATGATAGTAATATGTCTGAAAATTTTCACGACTACCACCATGAGTATGGCGTCAGCCTGGCGCTTTTAAAAAAAATGAATGCCTTAAAACCAATCCTGCATCCTGGACCAGTTAATATTGGTGTTGAATTGGATCAAGATTTATTGAAATCAAATCTATTTTTAGGCTACAAGCAAGTTCAAAATTCTGTTCCCATGCGTATGGCAATTATAAAAGCAATGTTAATTAACAGCGACGAAAATATTGGAAAAATCTATGGAGAAAAAGTTTAATAAACTTCTTAAGCAATCTAGCGCCTATCTTCATTTTGAAGATGGAACTAAATTTCGGGGTTATGTTAATAGGCTTCCAGATGATCGCGAACTCATAGAAGGTATTTGGGGAGAAGCTGCTTTTACTACCGGGATGAGTGGTTACGAAGAAACGATAACTGATCCATCTTTTTTAGGTCAGCATATTATTTTTGCCAATTCACATATAGGCAATTATGAAAAGAATCCCAATATCAATGTTAGCCAGTCTTCAAAATCATTTGCAACTTGCATAATTGCTCGCAATTTTTCATACAATCAAACTCTAGCAAATCTTGAAATTCCCCTATTTTCAGGATTAGACACACGCAGATTAGTTAGATATTTGACTACACAAAAAACGACTTCCCATAAATCTGTTTTAACATTTTCAGAAAATACTCCATCAAAAGCTGAATTTCAAAAAGCCAAATTAATCACTGATAATTTAGAACTTGTTAGTCAAAAAACAATTCTGACACTTCGTGAAGGACAAAATCCTATCGTTATAATCAATTATGGAATCAAGCAGGCCATACTTGATCAGGTAATGGAACTAGGGTTTCCCCTCGTTACTCTACCTTATAATATTTCCAGCAAAGAGGTTTTAGCCTTAAATCCAAGACTCATACTCTTTTCAAATGGCCCTGGAGACCCGAGAAACTACTTCAAAGAAATTGATGTTGTAAAAGAGTTATTAAAAACTAATATTCCAATAAGGGCCATTTGCTTAGGCCATCAACTCATAGCTGCTGCTCTAGATATCATCGTTTTTAAACTCCCATTTGGTCAACGAGGTACCAATCATCCAGTTATTGATCATACTACAAATAAAATTGTCATCACCTCTCAAAATCACGGTTACGCCATAGACACAGATTCATTCAACTCAAAAAAAGATAATAATTTAATCAAGCGCAAACTTTATATTAACCATACATCTTTATTTGATAACTCTATTGAAGGTATTAGCTCCACCGACCATTATCTGAAGACCGTTCAGTTTCACCCAGAAGCTAATCCAGGTCCTCATGATGCTGCTGATTTTTTCTTAGAAATTAAAGAATTTTTAATCGGTAAAATTCAAAAATCAATAGATATTGATAAACTTTATCCCTTTCATAAATTAGATTCAAGACTTAGAAAGGCAACTCCCTATAAAAGAATACTTCTAATAGGATCTGGTCCAATTAAAATTGGTCAGGCCAGTGAATTTGATTATTCCGGAACACAAGCTCTAAAAGCACTAAAAGAAGAGGGCATTGAGGTAGTTTTATTAAATTCAAATCCCGCTACAATTATGACTGACCCTGAGATGTGCACTCGAACATATATTGAACCAATAACAAAAGAGTCTATAAAAAAAATTATTCAAAAAGAAAAAGTTGATGCTGTTCTCTCCACGATGGGAGGCCAAACAGCTCTCAATCTTTGCGTGGAATTAGAAGAGGAGAATTTTTTAAAAAACAATAATGTTGCCCTTCTTGGCGCCAATGTTGACACCATAAAAAAAACTGAAGATCGTGGATTATTTGCTCGAGAACTAGAGACTCTTGGTTATCAAACAGGAAAACGCTTTACGGCAAGCAATGAAATAGAAGCCCTAGAAATGGCTCGAGAATTGGTAAAATTCCCTCTTATTATTCGAAGAGACTTTGCACTTGGTGGAAAAGGGGCTGCTCTCGTTTATAATCTCAATGAATTAAAAGCAGTCTTCACATCTGATATCAAATTTCCTGTCACTATGGAGAAATCTTTAGTTGGCCAAAAAGAAATTGAACTAGAAGTGATGGTTGATTGTGAAAAAAATGGAGTCATCATTTGTTCAATTGAAAATGTCGATCCATGCGGTATTCATACAGGAGATTCCATTACAGTTGCTCCGGCAATGACTATAAGTGATCGTTGTATGCAAAAGCTTCGAACAATGACACTCACAATTGCAAAACATATGGGAGTTGTGGCAGGAGGGGCCAATGTTCAGTTTGCCATTAATCCAGAAAATGAAGACGATATCACCATTATTGAAATGAATCCCAGAGTATCGAGATCTAGTGCACTCGCATCTAAGGCTACAGGTTATCCAATTGCAAAAATTTCAGCATTACTCTCAATTGGTTATACACTAAAAGAAATTTTAAATGATATCACTAAAGCCTCGCCCGTAGCTTTTGAGCCCACTCTTGATTATGTAGCTCTAAAAATTCCTATTTTTCCTTTCAATAAATTTCCCAGTTCTTCTAAAACACTAGGTCCCCAAATGCGCTCGGTTGGAGAAGTACTGGCGCTAGGTGGAAGTTTTAATGAAGCTTTTTTAAAAGCTCTCAGAGCATTGGAAATGGGACTAGAAATACCAAGTCTTTCTCAGTTAAAAAGCACTCCCTTGGAAATGGATTTAGAATATCTAAAAATAAAGTTAAAAACACCAACTGAGCTCTCTTTGTTGACTGTCCTAGAAGCTCTTCGAGCGGGAATGAGTGTTGATGAGATTTACTCTTACTCGAAAATCACAAGATGGTTCATTGAGCAAATGGAGCTAATTGTTGAAGCAGAAAAAAAAGTCAAAAACAATTCGAAAACATTCTTTGAAATAGAGCATTTTATAGAGCTAAAAAAACTTGGACTCTCAGATAAACATATTGCACTTTTAACAAATAAATCCCAAAAAGATATTTTAGAATACAGGTTTAAACAAAATATATTCCCTGTCTTTAAAGCAGTCGATACTTGTTCGGGTGAATTTTTTGCACAGACACCTTATTTTTATTCAACTTATGCTGAAGAAAATGAAGCTACTTCTTTGAGTGAAATGGGAAAATCTGTCGCTATCTTAGGCTCTGGTCCAAATAGGATTGGTCAGGGCATAGAGTTTGATTATTCATGCGTAAAATCGGCCCAACGCCTAAAAGAGAGAAATATTCTCTCCATAATGATAAACTCAAATCCGGAAACTGTATCCACAGACTACGACAGTTCTAATAGGCTTTATCTTTCAGCGCTTTATTCAGAAGATCTTTTTGATATTCTCTTCAATGAAAAACCCTATGGAGTCATTGCTTCTTTTAGTGGGCAGACAGGCATTCAACTAAGAGAGCATTTAGAAAAAAGCTTTAGGTCTGAATTCTTCAAAATTAATTTCCTCGGACCGAGCTGGAAAATTCTGGAGACAACTGAGGATAGAAAACTTTTTGCTGAACTCACAAGAGAGACTAATCTTTCACACACAGTTTCAAGAGAAATAAGCGGCAAGAAAAACTTAGTTAATGCCATGATTGATATTGGTCTACCCGTTATCATTAGACCATCTTTTGTTATCGGTGGCGAATCAATGTACATCTTTTATTCTCATGAAGATCTCAATGATCTTCCCAAGGCGTTCAAAGACCAAATCCAAGATGGATCTGCCACTTTTTTGGTTGAAACATATCTAGAAAATGCTATCGAGTATGATGTGGATTTAGTGCGAGATCAATTTGGCAATTTTTGTTTTACAGTATGCGAGCACATAGAATTTGCCGGAGTTCACTCTGGAGACTCGGGCATGATTACACCTCCGGTTGTTCTCACTGCAAAAAATTATAACGAACTTAAGAATATATCTTTTGCTCTGGCAAACAAACTAGGAATCACTGGGCCTATTAATTTTCAATTTGCGATAAAAGAAGGAAAAATTTATTGTATTGAAGCCAACCCAAGAGGATCGCGAACTCTGCCTTTTTTAAGCAAGGCCTATAATATTTCACTTCCTAAAATTGCAACAGATGCGATGTTGGGTGAAAGGATTGAAAATATCGAACAACCCATCTCGGGATTTTTTAGTGTTAAACAATCGACATTTCCTTTTGATCGTTTTATCCAAGATAATATCTTACTCGGGCCAAAAATGCGCTCTACAGGTGAAACCATGGGTATTGATCGCGACAAAGAAAAGGCAATCTTAAAATCCTATCAAGGAAATTATCCAAATTTTGGAGATCGGGGGAAAATACTTATGAGTCTTGCAGACAGTAGTAAGGATACAGTCCTTCCCTATCTAAAATCTCTCCATAGAATAGGCTTCACTTTTATTGCAACGAAAGGCACAAGTGAATATATTCAAAAACAAGGTATTCCCTGTGAAACTGTAAAAAAAATAAATGAAGGTGGTATCACAATACTTGAGGCTTTAAAAGATGAATCCATGAAAATGGTTTTTAATACTCCTCAAAACCAGGGGCAGTCTCAAAACGATGGTGAACACATAAGAAACTCAGCAATCCAATACGCTATTCCTTGTTTCACCCGACCAGAAAATATTAGGGCGGTCGCAGAAGCATTAATTGGAACTGACAACTCAGAAATTTTACCATTGGCCTTGCAAGAGATGTCTTTATGATAATAGATAAAACTATAGTGGCCTTAGATCAAATGAGCTTGGATGAGATTGATCATTTTCTTTCTCGTCCTGAAAATACTATTGAGTTTGTTAAAATTGGATTAGAACTTTTTGTGAAGTATGGCCCCGATCTCGTTCATAAAATTTACCGTGATTACAAAAAGAAAATTTTCTTAGACCTAAAATTACACGATATTCCTATTACAGTTGAGAGGGCCATCCATTCGTTAAAAAATTTGCCTATTAATTTCTTAACCATTCACTTAAGTGGTGGTGAAGAAATGTTAAGACATGCTGTTAAAGAGGCCAGGGTGAGTCTTCCTAATAGCAAAATACTTGGTGTAAGCTTTTTGACTTCGCTTGAAGAAAAAGACCTCAACGAGCTTTTTAATATTAAAAATTCATCTGAAGCTTTTCTTAGATTATTTCAAATGGCAAATCTTACAGAGATTGACGGAGTCATTTGCTCTCCTCATGAGATTGGATTAGTAAAAATGCATTTTCCCAAACTCTTAGTTGTTACACCCGGAATTCGCTTTAGTGACGAAATTCGCTTAAATGCCACTCAAGATCAAAAACGAGTAGCTTCACCACAAGAAGCAATTAAACTTGGGGCCGACTATTTGGTTATAGGTCGATCGTTAACTAAGGCCAGTGATCTAAGCATGAGAATAAAAGAATTAAGTATCCCAATAGGCATCTTCTAAACTCTCTTCTCTTGCCGGCAAGCCTTTAATAAGTCTTGGTGAATTTTGTTTTAATACCTCAAAGCTTGCTCTGTTGCAGTACTTACTTACCTGATGAATAGACGAGTAAGTTAAAAAACGTGCTGTGTGCTTTGGAGAATTAGGGGTAACTTGACGGTGATAAGCATTAGAAGCGATATCATGCAAAACTGCCGACAAGGCAGCATCACCAGCACCATTAGTATTTTTAATGACTCCTGGTCCACCCATATAAGGATTAATATGTGTATAAATTTTAAGAGAATTTTTACAATCAGCAACCCTCATCGCTCTGGAATATTCAAACTGATTATAGCCAGCAATTGATTTGGAATGAATCATATCTTTTGTTTCGCGCTTATTTAGCTCATCGACATGAGCAGCTAAATACAATCCCCTTGGTCCAACAGTTAAGAGAACCATATCACAAAGATCGAGGATTTTTTCACAAGATAATAGTGGATCTTTTTCTCCAACTAGTGCAAAAGCCTCTTCTTCATTCATCGCGCAGATAGTGATATATTCTTTAATAAAATTCTTAAAAAATTCTGGGCGAGAACTAATCAGCGAACTTGTTCCTAATGAGAGCACGACTGGCACATCATATTTTAGCGCTAGCTGACATGCCTTGTGATTCGCTTGAAACATTGATGAGTTTTCATCTCTTAACGAATAGGCTGAAACCAATAACACAGAAGCTCCCTTAATCAGTTCCTCCGGAATATATTCAGGTGAGAGCTCATTCATAATCCCTTTGCCAATAACAAAAGATCTCTCGCGATCAGGAGTTAATAAACACAACGCTCTTCCCATAGGCCCTTCAACTGGCTTGAGATATGAAAAATCGACAAAAGAATTTGTTGTGCATATATATTTAAAAGCGTAGTCTCCAACTGATATATTTTTCGAAATGGCCCCTAATGCAACTGAGCGAGAATCAGAGAGAACGCTATAATTATGTAAAGTATTTCCGATTGCACCACCGGCATATTCTCCAATTATCGCATTAAGATTTTTTAATTCTCGATAAATTGTCTCAACTACCTCATCCTCTAAAACGGCCGACTCACCTTTAGAAATAGAAAATTTCTCTAAAAACTCAAAGCTGACATTAGCTTCAATATCTACAATTAATTGATCAATGCCAACGAGATAAACTGAGCCTCGTTCAGAAAAATCGAGGTCAAAAGCAATTCTGCCAGAATCAGTGACCGGGAAGTAATGCTTTGTTTTTCTTTTGCCTGGAAATTTCAAGGAATGCCCCTTATAATTTTTTTAATGTACCAAAAATTCTATGCTCTTATTTTAGGCTTTATTTTATTATTCGTCACTAATGTTTTAGTTTTGGCGAGCGATTCAATTACAAATGGTTTACATACGGCCAGGATAATTGTCCCAAAGGCCATTGTTTTTTCAGATGAAAACATGAACAATCCCATAGGGTATCTTGTTAATGACAAACTTATTACCTTAGGCAATCCAAGAAAGAAAAATCCAAACCTAGTCCCACTTATGGTTAACGGAAAAATTGCTTTCATCGAACTTAACAATATCCGATATGAAAGTGAATCACTCGAGCAACTAAATTTAAAACGAGGTGCTCCTAAAGAGCACAACGTAGATTTGATTTTAAATGCACCTGAAGAGAGACTTTCAGAAAATAATTCTGTCTATTTTACTTTTCAACAATTCTCTGGTGGTGCAGAAACTAAGAAACTCTTCAAAACACTCGATGGAGAGACTAAAGATTCATATACCGGAGCTACATTATCCTTTCTTCATCGCAAAGAAGCTTCTAAATTTTTTTGGGGCGCTGGCTATGAATACAATTATATTGGTGGAAATAATGTTAATTTTAAACTCTATATGATTGATCTAATCGCTGGTTATACAATAATAAAAAACCCTCTATTTTTGTTTGATTTAGCTCTTTCTCTAGATTTTTCTCTAGCTGCCCAATTACAAATCCTCAATAGTTCAACCTCCAAAACCCCAGGATTTTTTTATGGTGAAAAATTAAATTCTCGAATTTTATTTTTTCCAAATCTTAAATATCATCCCTTTGGAGAATTCGGCTTAAGACAGTACAAGGTGAAAAACCTTGAAACTGTTATAGATAATAATATGAATCCAATTGAGGGAATTAGCCATATATCTGGGATAAATTTAGGTATTGGCATATCAATGGAGCTTTAATTTTCTAATAATTCTTTGTTTGAATCATCAGAATTTATTTTATTTGCTTTAGCTTTATTAAGATAATATTTAATTTTTTCTTCTGGTGTTGTAAAATTTCCTTCAAAGGTTGGATTTTTTTGTTGATCCTCTTTTTTAACCTCACTATCTAATTCATCCTTCATTCGTCTCTTTAATTTTTCGTCTGCAGTCTCCAATAAAACTTCTTCCTCTGAAGATAAATTAGTTCCAAAGCGTTTAAAGGCATATTCATAAAATGGTTTTAGAAATTTCAAATTCAACTTGCCTCGCTCGAGAAATAAAATAATAACTCGAACGTAATCACGGTTTGAGATATCGTGAGACCATGCACAGTAAAGATATATCATACCCTGCTGGTCAACCCGTTTAGTATAAGCAATATTTTTATATTCAGCGTAAATTGGAATGGCCGAATCAACAGAACTAGATTTATAAGTAAGCCGCTCTAGCATCTTTTCTCTAAAGTTAGCTGAGGCAAAATTATTAAGTTTAGTTCTAATTGTTAATGAATAAACAATACCATTTTCTATAATATAAAGTCTTTCCAATTTATAATTGGGATCGGAACTTCTTAATTCAATTAAGCCATGTTTACTTTTTGCATCAAAAGATAATTTCGTAGTCTCAGGTGGAAAAAAATGATTACGATTATATAAAATATAGAGATTATAAACAAGATCATTGTAGCCTAAGTTTTTTAAGGTGCTAAGTGAAGAAAAAAAACTCTGACCTTCGTTTGATGGTAGGGATAATTTTTTTAAAAAAAGATCTCTCCAAATCTCTTCTTCTGATTTTCTCGAAATATGATTACGAAATACTGGTAATGAAAATAAACTTTGATTTGAAGAAAATGTTTCAAGTTTGTAGTTTTTTTCAATCATAAATGAGAAAATTTCTTCACTTTTACCGTTTAAAAAAATAGCTCCAAGCCTAGGTGCCTTAGACTCTAATTTTATCACTGGCACCATTGAATAAATGGCATGATTAAAAGGAAGTGGCATAAGAAAATTAGAAAAATGAAAATCACTAAACAAGGCATCATCATCGGCAACTCTTTCAAAGCTCAATTTGTCAAAGTGGTCTTGCCCATCATAGAAAACCTTTGGGCTTGGCTGCATTTCTAAAAAACGGGTCGAGACACCTTCGGTTAGAGTTAATGTATAAATATGGTAAGGCGCCATTAGGAATAATCCCCCGGCAAAAACCAATAGCAAGATAAAAACGATCAGGAATATTATATTTTTAATCATAATAACGCTTTATCGACTTATACTGAACTTAAGTTAATGATAATATGTAGAATTACTTCGAATAATTGTTTCAACTATTTTTAGCTTTAACCGATAAGTTAGTGAATAATTGGTTTAAAATCAAAAATGTAAAGGCAGTGTTTATGAAAAAATTAATTCTACCCATATACATAACCCTGAGTTTTATTACGGCATGTGATTCACCTCGCTCTCAGAGGGCCCTTTATAATACCAACAACTCAGGTTTAAAAAGTAACAGTATAAATCCAATTAATCTAGATAATGGATCTAGTACTACGACGAATAATACAACCGTAACAACTAATGCAACAACGCCTTCAATTCCAAGTGATGCGACTCAATGTAAATTTTCAATTGATGGTACAAGTGGTTTTGAATCCACAAGCTCACACTTAGGTGACTATACACTTTGTCAAAGCTCTACAGATAAAAATGTCGTTTATTTTCAACTTAAAACGCCCCCGATAAATACAAGTGGTGATGTGAGCATTTGTTTTATACCAACAACAAACAATGGTCAAAATTCCATTTATGTGGGTAATCCAATGTGTGGATATTTTAAGAACTCAAAGGAATTAAGAAAAATAAATTTTATAAAATATGCCCAATACTCAAATGCAAATATTACAGGAGTCATCTTTTTTAAAGACTTAAGCTGGCTATATCCAATTTATAATAAGTATACATACGGATACGGATATTATCCTGTTTATAATAATTATTTTAATACACTCGATGCCTATAAATTATGTATGAATATGTTAGCTGATATAAATAATTCTTCGAATTGTACATATTTTAAGAATGTCGGCCAGTATGTCTACAAGCAATTCTAGTTTTTAATTGTGCAAGATACTCGAACACCTATTCTAAAGTCAGCATATAAATCTAAATCATTAGTAGGAAAGGCTAAAACTGGGAACACATTCAACTCTTCTTTAACTTCAACATTCTTTCGTTTTAGGCATGAGATAATATAAAAAAAGTTTTTTTCAGACTGAATAAAAGATTTTATATAAGTAAAAAAGCCATCTCCCTCATTGTCAAT
>CANFNL010000023.1 GCA_947448205.1 Bacteriovoracaceae bacterium | reverse complement strand
CTTTCTAAAAAAACTTGGCGAGATGAATTACTGACTTATGAAATTAAAGAATCCCCAACTCTTTATTCAGATTATTCATCGCTAAGATGCATGCTGGAAATTGAAAAAAAATCAGGTAAAAAATTAGAGCAGCTTTGCTCTTACTACTTTGATAAAGAACTTATTCATTGGAGAAAGCTACCCAAAAATTCATTTTCTCCTGAGTACGGAGTGAGAAATAAAAAAATAGTCTGTGGCGAAGTTCACGATAATAATTGCTATAATATTGGAGAATTTGTTTCACACGCAGGTCTTTTTGCAACAATTGATGGGATCTGTCGCTCACTTTTAAATTTAGAAAAAGAAGTTAAAATGAGTGAACAATTATTAAAAGCCTACAGTAATCAAAAAGCAAAAGATCGTTTTATCTTAGGATTTGATCGTGTATTGGATCCTGAAAATACATTAGCAGGGCGTGGTTGTTCAACTAAGACCTTTGGCCATTTGGGCTTTACTGGAACTTCATTTTGGATTGATTTAGAAAAAATGTATGGAACAGTCATTTTGACTAATGCTACTCAGACTTATTGGTATGAGCGAAGCGGACTTACTCATTTGCGAAAAACTTTAGGTGAAGCACTCTGGCGTCTTAATTGATACAAAGCTTTGGGGAGTCGATCAATTAAATCCAATGGTCTCATGCTCAAGTGATCATTTTTCTCTTTTTCCCAAAGCTGAGCTCCTTTGCCGTGAATAAATGAAGCGACAATTGCAGCTTGCAGGGGAGGGATTTTTTGAGCCATCATCGCTGCAATAATTCCCAGCAAGACATCCCCTGCTCCGGCTTTTGCCAACGAAGGAGTTCCTTCTTTTATCTTATAAATTGTTTGAGTAGAGTCAGTAATTAATGTTTCGGCTCCTTTAAGTAAAATTATGCAACCATATTTTTCTTGGGCACAAAGAAGCCAAGCTTCACGATTTTTTTTTATCTCCTTTGCCGAAACCCCCAACAGTCTTGCCAGTTCTCCTTCATGTGGAGTCAAAACCCACAAGCTTGGAAGTTTTTTAACTTTTAATTGAGAAAGTAAAGTTAGCGCATCAGCATCTAAGACAACTTGAGGATAATTTTTTTCTATCAAAGTTTTCAAAATGTTTTTAGTTTTTAATGTAACTCCCAAGCCTGGGCCAACAGCGAGAGTAAAATTTTCTTTGCCCAAGAGTTCTGATAATTTAATAGGATGAACTATAAAATCAGGGAATTTAACCCAGGGAAATTTAGCTAAATCACTCATTAGGTGAGTGTAGCCTGCACCAGTGCGAGTGGCTGCAAGGGCGGCTAAAATGCCAGCTCCATAAAATCCTGATCCTCCACCAATGATAAGGACTGATCCACCATCTGTTTTATTTGAAGCCCAATTTCTTTTAGGTAAAATTTTTTTAATGTTAGAACTATTTACGGTCTTCATTAAGCTTTTTGACAATGGGTAGTTCACTGATAATTTGTCTATTGAGTTTAATTTCTTCATCAGATTTTTCTACACCAAGCTTTGCCATAAAAATAACTCTTTCTGGATTATTGCGATTCCAAACAACGAGTGAGTAATAATCAAAAACGGGTGTGGCAAAAAATTCCGTTCTATCTGCACTCACATAATTATAGATTCCTCTTAAAAAATCAAATTTTGATTCATGAGCAGGATGAATAAAATACTTATTATATAGTTTTCCACTAATTTTTAAGTTGAGTTCATCAATGATAAAGGCATTATCTGTTTCTAGTTTCAAGAACTGGGCTTGCTCTGAAGGAATTAGAAAATACGGAAGTGGAAATTTGGGACTATTTTCTGGAGCAAATGATGGATTTAAGTTTGATTCATTGTTAGAAGCTATGGCTCGTTTTTTACTTTGTTCTTGAGAAATAAAAGTACTAACCTTTTGAGGCAATTGTTCATGGCCATCAATTTTGTGGAGATGTTGAGAGATAGTAAAACGACTTATTTTAGGTGATAAAGTCACACTGTTTTCACAACTTCCCAGAGCGAGAGCAGATAAAAAACCAATAAATAAGTAATACTTGCTCATAATAAACCTTTATAAAGATGTTGAACACCTGAGACAAATTCATCAAAAAATAGGGATATTAATTTGCAAGAAATTTTCATTAAAGTTTTTTTACTCCTAGCTTATTCATCGGTAGATTTACTCTAACTTTTTAGCTTTTCATGTGTTAGTATGATGAGAACTCTTAACAATTCCCGACAGGACTAATCATGAATTTAGCTAATAAACTCGACTTCAATGGATTAAAAAAAATCCAGAAAGATATTAAGAAAGTTTTCTTTTATCGTGTTTGTGGAACTGGAATGGGGGCTGCAGCTTGTTTATTAAAAGAGAAAGGTTATGAAGTTCATGGAGGCGATACTAATTTTTATCCTCCAATGAGTACTTATTTAGAATCCACCGGCATTCCACTTTATAAAATGGATCAAGTTGATCAAGCTTTTTTAAAAAGCTTTGATTTAATTGTTGTGGGCAATGTTATTCCTAATGGTGGGGCTGACGCCTTGCGAATTGAAGAGTTGGGAGTAAAGTTTGCTTCTTTTCCAACATCGATAGGGGCGCTCGTTTTAAGTGATGTCAATGTTATCGGTGTTGCTGGAACACATGGAAAGACAACCACTACTTTTTTAGCAACTCAAGTTTTTGAAAAAATGGGAGCCAATCCTGGTTACCTTATCGGTGGTGTTATGCAAGAGCGTCCCTCTTCAAAGCTTGGTAGTGGAAAATATTTTTTTATTGAATCAGATGAATACGATAGTGCTTATTTTGAAAAAATTTCAAAATTTAGATCTTACTCGCTTGATAATTTAATCCTAACTTCTTTAGAGTTTGATCATGCAGATATTTTTGGTTCAGTAGAAGATATAAAAAATCAGTTCAGAGCGGCAATGCCTCATATTTCTAAAACATTCATTATGTCTGCTGACTATCTTGCTTCAATCGAGTTATTTAATGAATTTTGTGACGAAGACAAAAAGCGATGGATCAAATACGGCGAAAAATCTGAAATTGGGCCTAAAATTCTTGAAGCCAATGAGTCTGGAACCCGCTTTCAACTTAAATTTAATAAAGATAATTTTATTTTTGAAACAAATTTAATTGGCAGACACAATATACTAAATCTTTCGTCCGTCATTCTCTATGCACTAACTGAAGGATTCAGTTATCAAGACATTTCTGCTTCCATACAAGATTTAAAAATGGTCAAACGACGTCAGGAAGTTCGAGGATATTATAAGGGAGCTTTAGTTATTGATGATTTTGCTCATCACCCTCGTGCAGTTGAACTCACACTTGATGGAATAATTACTCAATACCCTAAGCGCAAAGTTCACGTAATTATGGAACCAAACTCAGCCACTGCCCGAAGTGCCATTTTTCAAAAAGAATTTACTCAATCTCTAGATAAGGCAGCTTCAGTTATATTCACCAAACCAACAAGACCTACGAGTGTCAAAAATGTTGGTGACCTCGACATCAATAAAATAATTCAAACCGTGATTGCTTCCGGAAGGCCTGGTAGTGTTGTTGGTAATTTAACTGAACTAATGAGTGAGATAGAAAAAATTGCATCTCCTGAAAACTTGATTCTCATTTTAAGCAACGGGACTTGCCTAGGGTTGTGGGAATCCGAATTTGTTAAAAATTTAAAATCTGAATGAATAAAATATTTCTTTGTTTTATAACATTAGTTGGCTGTGCTCTGCCGCTTTCAGCATTTGCTAAAAAAAACTTGAATGAAAGCATTGTTCAAGAGTATTTGAAATTACAAAAAGAATTTTCAAAACAATTTTGCACACCGGGAACAGAAGAAATTTTTAATACCCTTAATAAAAATTACCGAGGTGATGGTAATTTCATTCCTGTTTTGATGGACGATAAAATAGATTTAAAAACTATTACTAATTTAATACCACTTATTAAAGAAAAAAAACTCTGGATTCAAAACCAAATTGAGTTACTAGGCAAGGTTGAAAATTTAAAAGATTATCGTTTTCAAATTAACAGAATTGAGCAGAATGTTAATCTTTTACAAGAAGCCAAGAAAGCATACTTTTTCACTCCTGATATCGCATTAAACAAAACAAAGCGTCAAGAAATCAAAGAAAAGGCGAGCAAGCAGTTTGTACAATTGATTAAAGAAGTAGATTTGCTCAAAAATCAAATTCCGTTTTTGTTGAGTTTTAAATTTCCACTTAATCACCTTGCTCTAAGAGCAGAGTATGAAAAGTTTAAAAATACAAACACTAAAGAAGCACGCTCTAAGGCTAATTCCATTTATCTGTTTAGAAAAATTGTTCAGGATGGCAGTTTTGATGAAGAATTGCTTCACAATGATTCTCTCATAAGAGCAGCTTTCGATACATTGTACTTATCGCTGACTAAGGAGAGTGGAAGAGAGTTTCTAACAGATTCTGAAAGAGTTGACTTTCATTATGTTTTAAAAAATTTTGAAAAATTTCTTAATTTAAAGCCAGAAGTATTAATAGCTCGATTGACAGAGTGGAAAGATCGCACTGAAAGATCTCAATCATTTTATCAAGAATTATTTGATGGAAAAAAAATTAAAATTAGTGAAGAAAGTCAAATTCAAGACGTAACAGGACTTCTTGAGGCGCGATCAAAATCGTTATATACCCTCAAAGATTTTGTCCTTTCAAGAGAGGCAAAAGTCTATGAATTTTGGTCGCGTAGATCGGAGTTGTTACAGGCTTTGTATAGTATAGAAACGATCCTCTATAACGAAGTTGGTAGAATGGATGCTCCAGATGCACTAGAGAGAAGAGATGTAGCTCAAGTTGTAATTAATCGATTTGAGAGTCCTGAATATAATAGGCTCTCTAATAAAGATGTGCTCAGTAAATATTTATCAGGCTCAATTCGTGTCTCGGAAAACAAATGGCTGAATGTTCTCTTCAAAGAAGGCGAATTTTCTTTTACCTATTTTTACATTCCTGGAAACTTTAGTATTTATTGTCCCGATATGAGTAAAGCTGGACAATTTTTGCGGCATCAAAATGTTAGAATTGCTCTTGAGCTTCTAAATAATTCAAGGAAAAACTTCCCAGCGCTTCGCTATTTTTCCAGAAATAGTATGTTTGGGCGAATTGAAATGGATTCACTCTGGAGCGACTTTAAGGCCCTTCCCGAGACTCCTGGCAAGCATGTGGTAAATCCTAAAAAGCTTTTTGGCCAATTCAAGGGAGATCATTATAAATTTCTTTATAGCTTTGAAAACACAGAGCTTAAGAAAACTTATCTGGTAGTAGATCTCCTGGGAAAAAATTACGTCGTCGATGCCAGCGACAATAAACAAATTTATTATTATAGAAACCCCCACCAATTTAAGTATTTCACCCATTAAAAACATTTGCCCCCGCGCACTAGCGCGTGTATATTGCGGCTAGTGTATTATTTATTTAGATGGTTTTTATTTACCATCCTTTTGTGTGGAGAAGTCCTATGTTAAAAGATTACATCTTTACATCTGAGTCAGTGACTGAGGGTCACCCAGATAAAATGGCAGATCAAATTTCTGATGCAGTATTGGATGCGATGCTGGCCCAAGATCCAAAATCACGTGTTGCTTGTGAAACTTTGATTACGACTGGTTTAGTTGTTCTAGCCGGTGAAATTACAACTAATGCTAATGTTGATTTTCAAGCAATCGTAAGAAATACAATTAAGAACATTGGTTATGATGATTCTAGAAAAGGCTTTGATGCAACTACGTGTGGTGTATCAGTTGTTCTAGGAAAACAATCTCCAGACATCGCTCAAGGTGTTAACGAGGGCCAAGGAACTTTCACTGAACAAGGTGCAGGAGATCAAGGTTTAATGTTTGGTTACGCTTGTAACGAATCAGCAAACTTTATGCCGTTAACTATAGATCTTTCTCATCAATTGGCCAAAAAACTTTCGGAAGTAAGAAAGAATGGTCCACTTCCACTTCTTCGCGCTGACGGAAAAACTCAAGTTTCTGCTCAGTATGTAAACGGAAAAATCACCAGACTAGATGCTATTGTTATTTCATCTCAGCATGCAGAAGAGATGACTTTAAAACAAATTGAAGAAGGAATTAGAGCAGAAGTTATCAATAAAGTTGTTCCCGCAAACCTGATCGACAATAATACAAAAATTTATATCAATCCAACAGGCAGATTTGTCATTGGTGGACCAATGGGAGACTGTGGTCTTACGGGAAGAAAAATTATCGTAGACACATACGGTGGTCACGGCGCTCACGGTGGTGGTGCTTTTTCTGGTAAAGATCCTTCAAAAGTTGATAGATCAGCTGCCTATGCTGCTCGTCACGTGGCTAAACATATCGTAGCTGCAGGTCTTGCTGAAAAGGCCCTAGTGCAAGTTGCTTACGCAATTGGAGTTGCTCAACCAGTATCATTCTTGGTTGAAACTTACGGAACTGAAAAAGTTGAAATTAACAAGCTAACTGCCGTTATCAATAAAATGTTTGATATGAAACCAAGAGCAATTATTGAAAGATTAGATTTATTAAGACCAATCTATTCTCAGACAGCTGCTTACGGACATTTTGGTCGCGATCTTTTCCCGTGGGAAAAATTAGACCGCTTAGAAGAACTTAAATCTCATTTCTAGTTTTTTATAAAAGAGGCTCCCTCCGTATTTATATGGTGGGAGCTTTTTTTTTTGCTTATTTTATGCTCGTGCTGAGCTCAATTATATTAACCCTCGCCTTTTTTTAAACTTCCATTAAAATAAATCTATGAATATTTTAGATATCACTTTGTTTGTCATTAAATACATTCCATTTTGGTCAGTTCCGATGATTCTCATTAGCCTGCATTTTGCTTATCTTTATTGGCTCAAAGATTTTAGGGAAATGGCCTATGCATGGGGATTAATATCCTTATTTTGTCTTACATTTTTAGTTGCCTATTTCTTTATTGGTGGACCAGACCAAATTATCCAGACAATTACTCACACTTTTAAATAGTTATTCGCTCATCCTTAATTTGTGGAGTATTTTACTCATTGCAGCCATCAGTGTTGAGAAATTGACACTAGAGTGGATTCATTGCTAGCATTTTTAAAGTGATTAAATGAATTAATCATTAGCTAGGTAATTTGTTTTTAGATTTTCATAATTTTCTTTCAAGGACGCGAAGAGTGAATGAGTTTCAATATCTCCATACATCATTTGATCAAAATTATGGTTTAGGAAATGCTACTGCGACAACCAAACTTCCGGATATCTATTTAGTAGAAGATGATCGGGTTCTAGGCACTACCATAAAAAAATACTTAGAAAAAAAACTTTCACTAAATGTTCATTTTTTTCTGACACCAACTGAATGTTTACTAGAATTAGATAAAAAAATTAAAAGTGAAACAGTCGTAAATCAAACTCCTTTTTGTTTGATCACCGATATTAGTTTTGAGGTGGGAGGATCGGATGGATTGCTTTTGATTGATCTCCTCAAGGAGCGAGGTCATCAATTTGTTTCTATCGTAATGACAGGATTTGCTTCAATTGAAACGGCGATCAATGCAACAAAGAAGGGAGTTTTTCATTATCTAACAAAGCCTTTTGAATTAGAGATTCTCACCGAGCTAGTGACTAGAGCTTTTATAAAAAAATTAAATGTCCCAGAAAGTGCTTTTAATGCGATGGAAGCACAAATTAATAAGCCCACAGTTGTATTAAATAATTCAGCTTCAACAACTCATCTTTTTCAAAGCAAATTTAAAATTGAATCTCCAGGGGCAGATGATATTTTTTGTGGAATGGTGGGAAGATCAAAGCAAATGAAACAGGTTTTTGAAAGAATTAAAAAAGTGGCTGCTTCTGATTCAACTGTCTTTATTTCCGGTCCTTCGGGAACGGGAAAAGAATTGGTCGCAAACGCACTTCATAATCTGTCTACAAGAAAATCTCATAATATGGTTTCAGTTAATTGTGGGGCGATTCCATCTGAACTTTTAGAGAGTGAACTCTTTGGACACGAAAAAGGGGCTTTCACTGGAGCTATCTCTAGCCGTAAAGGCCGATTTGAGATGGCACATAGAGGATCTATCTTCCTCGATGAAATTGGAGACATGCCACTTCTTTTGCAGGTAAAAATTTTACGAGTGCTGCAAAATAGAGTCATTGAAAGAGTAGGGAGTACTGAAACCACAGATATTGATGTGCGCATAATTACAGCGACACATAGAAATCTAGAAGAAGCCGTCTCTGAAGGAAACTTCCGTGAAGATCTTTATTACCGCTTAAATGTCATCCCGATTAAAATTCCCGCCCTAAAAGAGCGACGAGAAGATATTCCGCTTATGATTTCTTATTTCTTATCTAAATTTGTAAGTGCTGATTTAAGGAATAATGTTGAATTTGATGATGAGTCTCTCGAACTTCTTATCTCTTATGATTGGCCGGGAAATGTTCGCGAGTTGGAAAACCTCATTGAACGCCTAGTTATTTTAAAGGGTGGAAGTTTAATTAAAGTAAATGATTTGCCTGCAAAATTTTTAAGAGCCAATCCGGTACAAGTTGAGTCCTATAAAAGCCTAATAAGCCTTCCTGAGGTTGGAGTTGATTTAAAGCAGCTGTTGTCTGATATAGAAGATTCCCTGATCAATCAAGCTCTTGAGGTTACAGGGGGGAATAAAAATCAAGCTTCCAAACTCCTCACTATGAATCGGACTACACTTATTGAGAAGATGAAGAAAAAAGGCTTCTTACAATTGAACTAATGATAGATTAAATCTATTGATTAATAAAGTTAATCGATTTCACTAAGCTAGCTTCTCTTGCGATAATTGATATGTTGAGAATACTCACACATTAATTTTTTAAAAGGAGAATGTCATGGCCGCTACACTTATTAACACCAAAGTTCCAGATTTCAAAGCTCAAGCTTTCCAAAACAATGAGTTCAAAACAGTCACTCAAAACGATCTAATTGGTAAATGGTCTATTTTCTTTTTTTACCCAGCAGATTTTACTTTTGTGTGTCCTACAGAATTAGGGGATATGGCCGATAAGTACGAAGCATTTCAAAAAATGGGAGTTGAAGTTTATTCAGTGAGTACGGATACACATTTTACTCACAAAGCTTGGCACGATACATCTGAGACAATTAAAAAAATTAAGTACCCAATGCTTGCTGATCCAACAGCACACTTATCGAGATCTTTCGGTGTTCATATCGAAGAGGAAGGTCTGTCATACAGGGGAACATTTTTAATTAATCCAGAAGGATTGATTAAGTTAGTTGAAATTAATGACAACGGGATTGGTAGAAATGCAGAGGAGCTAATGAGAAAAGTTCAAGCCGCTCAGTATATTGCTGCTAATCCAAATCAAGTTTGTCCAGCTAAATGGAAACCAGGTGCAGAAACACTAAAACCAGGTCTTGATTTAGTAGGCAAAATTTAATTTAAGTCTTTAAACACGCGGATGAGTATTTACTCATCCGCTTTCTCAGGAAGAAGAGGTCGCTATGTTAGACAATAATATTTTAGAGCAATTAAATTCGGTGTTCGCTAAACTTGAAAAAAATGTTGTACTTGCTTATAAACCTTGTACTCATAGCGACCAGAAAAACTTAGTTGAAATGCTCGAACAAGTTGCTTCAACTAGTACAAAAATAAATACTTTCTTAACAACTGGCCCAAGTGCACCCTTTCCTGAATTTCACGTTGAATACGATGGAAGACCTAATGGAATTTGTTTTAAGGGTATTCCAAGTGGCCATGAGTTCACTTCACTTATTTTGGCAATTCTCAACTCTGATGGAAAAGGAAAACTTCCAGATGAAGCTGTTCAAGCAAAAATTAAAAGTTTAAAAGGACCGATAGAAATTACAACTTATGTTTCACTCTCTTGTGAAAACTGTCCAGATGTAATTCAAACATTAAACCAAATGGCAGTTATTCATGGCAATTTTAAACACACCATGATTGATGGTGCCTACAAACAAGAAGAGATCCAGGCCCTCGGTATTCAAGGCGTACCAAGTGTGATGGTAAATAATAAAATGATCTATTCAGGAAGATTGAATATGATCGATTTGATTAACACTTTAGAGAAAACATTTGGAATAGAAAGTCATTTAGAAGCTCAGCCAAAAAATTTTGACTTAGGAATTTATGATGTCATTGTCTTAGGTGGTGGTCCTGCAGGATCTTCCGCTGCCATATATTCGGCAAGAAAAGGTTTAAAGACGGCTATTTTGGCGGAGAGATTCGGAGGTCAAGTTCAAGATACAAAAGGAATAGAAAATCTTATTGGAGTCAAATACACAGAGGGGCCACAATTAGCTGCTCAATTAGCTGGCCATATTTCCGAATATCCAATTAAAACTTTAGAATTTAGAAGAGTCGCTAAAATTGAAAATAATATTGAAAAGGATGCGCTTAAAACTATCTATATTGAAGGTGGAGAGTTTATAAAAACTAAGGCCATTATTGTCGCTACCGGTGCGAAATGGAGAGAGCTTGGTATTCCTGGAGAAAAAGAATACATAGGTCGTGGTGTAGCTTTTTGTCCTCACTGTGACGGTCCTTACTACAAAGGAAAAAAAATAGCAGTGGTTGGTGGAGGAAATTCTGGGGTAGAAGCTGCAATTGATCTGGCTGGTATTGTAAAAGAAATTGTTCTTTTTGAATTTATGGATACGCTTAAGGCAGATAAAGTTTTGGTGGATAAATTAAAATCACTACCAAATGTTTCAATAGTTACTAATGCTAGAACTGCTCAGGTTTTAGGAGATGGTGGGAAAGTTATTGGTCTTGAGTATGAGAATAGAAAAACAAATGAAATGATGAAGGTTGATCTCGATGGAATTTTTGTGCAAATTGGATTGTTACCCAATTCTAGTTTTGTTAAAGATCTTGTTGAGACAACAAAGTTTGGTGAAATTGTCATTGATAATAAAGGTCGAACAAATGTGCAAGGAATTTATGCCGCTGGAGATGTTACGACTGTGCCATATAAGCAAATTATAATTGCTATGGGCGAGGGAGCAAAGTCTGCTCTAGCTGCATTTGAAGATCAGATGCTTTTTTAGGATTTTTTTACGGGAACACCAAAGGTCGCAAGGTGATCTACAAGGTCATTTATAATTGAAGATTTTTCAAAGATTGCCAGGGCACCATTTTTAAACAAGTCCTGACAAAGTGGTGTATCTGCATCTCCGGTAATAAAGATAAACTTGGTTTTTTTATTTGTTGCTAGGCTAATGTCTGCAAATAGTTCATCTATATTCACCAAAGGCATATTGACATCAGATACGATAAGATCGGGAGATATTTTATTAATATTATCGACCAAATCACCTGAAGGGGAGATGAAATAAGTCTCGCAACTTACAGCATCTTCAAGAATGCTTTTGTATATTTCCAAAATAGTTGGATCATCGTCAATAAAAAGAATCTTCTTTATTTCACTGCGGAAAAGACTGAGGCAAAATTCTGAAAAGAGTTGGTACATTTTCTGATCTTTTATAATAATTTGATCAGGCAACAGTCGAGTGTCTTGTGGAAAAAGATTTCCATTTAATTCCTGAGATGGAAGTAAAATAAATTTGAATTTTTTATCTTTCCATTGATTTTTCAAAGCAATGCAAAATGATATACCATCAATGGGGTCTATGAAATAAGAAGAGATTACTAAGTCAAAGTTTTCAATTGAAAATCTCGAAAGTGCATCTGCCGAACTGTTAGAGTATGCAATGTCTAGTTTTATATCTAAGTTATATTTTTTTAAGTTATTAATTATTGTAAGGGGAATCCCCACTGCGAGAACTTTAATTGTAATGGATCTTTTTTCAGCTTTAGAGTTCTTTGGAGGTTGTACTTTTTCAAATACGCTTCGGTGTTTACTTAAAAATAGTGCATCGTCAACGTATCTTTTTTGCTTAAATGTTAAGGCATATTCTGTAATTACATCACAGTATTTTAACAAGTTCTCAATTTGATTTTTCAAATTAAGATCTTTGTTTTCAATAATAATATCTTCTACTTTGTGGCAGAGACTTTGAATTGTTTTAAATTGTATTGCGCTAGAACTCCCCTTTATAGAGTGGAATTCCCCAAGGAGGTGACGAATACTTGTTTGGATTTCGTCTACGTTATTGAGCTTTTCTAGGTTGATTATTTCTTGAATAATCTCATCAATTCTTGGAGCAATGGCATCGCAAAATGATAATTGTAATTCTAATATAAAATCATAATCAGACATAAGATTCCCTTAGTGGCTTGCCATTTTATTTATCGCCCTTTTTTATCGATTCACGTATAAAGTATTTTAAAACTTTATTTCGATTTGCTCCACCGACTAAAGTTCTTAAATCTTCATGTAAACCTTGATCATAGATAATGGCGTGAAGGGTACCTGGACCCTCTTCTATTTGTTTAGTTACTTTACTCAACGATTCAGAGGATTGTTTAAAATTAGCTAATGATTCAGAAATGCTTTTGTCATTTAAATGACTCATTACTTTGTTCGTGTTATAAGTGAGATTTTCTAGGTTCTGTAAAATTTTATTAAGGCGATTGTTTTCTACAGATGAAATCATTTTATCTATTTTGGTTAGGATACTGCCAGCTACTGCCATGACATCCTCACTTTTTGTGATAATTTGATCAAATTGATTTTTTTCATTAGTTTGAAGAATATCACCATCATCTACTGAGGAAGATG
The DNA here is from genome assembly GCA_947448205.1 of Bacteriovoracaceae bacterium. GTDB lineage: Bacteria > Bdellovibrionota > Bacteriovoracia > Bacteriovoracales > Bacteriovoracaceae > Bacteriovorax. The sequence continues at coordinate 11,316 of CANFNL010000023.1, read as the reverse complement.
CGTTTGTACCACCACTAATTTCTAAAAACTTATCCCCTAGCACACCTTGAGTCTTAAATGTGATATTCGCATCTTTTTTAACCCATTCTCTATATTTAGAATTAATTCCAAGTGTGATGACTAAAGTTTCAACATCTTTAAAAGTAATTGCATAAACACTTCCAATTTTAATTCCTCTTAATTGCACAGCTGCACCATCTTTAAGATTTTGGGCATTTTGAACTTCAGTCTTGATGTAAACCTTACTGCCAAAGATCGAATTTTCTTTGTTGAGCAAAAAGATGGTTACCATGCTTATTATAAGTAATACTGAAATGAACATTCCTGATATAAGATAATTTTTTTTATCACTTGGCTTAATCATAGCTATTCCCTTGAGCTCAAAACAAATTTCCGGACAATAGGATCTTCGGATTTTTGAAATTTAATTGGAGTATCGTTAAATATAATTTTTCCTTCATGCAGTACTACTATGCGATCACAGAGCATAATGGCAGAGGGAATATCGTGAGTAACAAATATAGAAGCTAAACCCTTTTTTTTAAGCTTAAGCATGAGTTCGACAACATTTAGAGTGTTGGCTGGATCAAGTCCTGCTGTTGGCTCGTCATAAAGAATAATTTCTGGGTTTAGAATCATCGCGCGGGCCATTCCTACTCTTTTTTGCATTCCGCCCGAAAGATCAGAAGGCATAAGCTCTTCTTTGCCTTGAAGATCGATGAGCTTTAGCATTTCAGCTACCTGATCTTTTATCTGTGAGTAGCTGAATTTAGTATGCTCAAAAAGGGGGTATGCAATATTTTCAAAAACACTTATTGAATCAAAGAGGGCCCCACTTTGAAAGGAATAAGAGATTTTAATTCTAAAGGGAGTTAATTTATTTTCACTTAACTGATCTATCCGATTATTTTTAAAAAAGATTTCGCCCTCATCAATTCTTTCAAGGCCGATTATTGATCGCAAGAGTACTGATTTTCCAGTTCCAGATCCTCCTAATAGACCCAAACTCTCACCGCGGTGGAGTGTTAAGTTAATGCCTTGGTGAATTTTATTTTTACCAAATTTTTTATGAATGTTTTTTAGTTCTAATATTACTTCATTCATAAACTACCAAATAATCAAAAAGATTTTACTAATAAAAAAATCAGTCACTAAAATGAGAATAGAAGTAGTTACTACTACCCATGTGGTTGTTAATCCAACTCCTTTAGTACCATCTCTAGTTTTTAATCCTTTATAGCAAGCTAAAATAGTAATGATTCCTGCAAAAACAGCAGACTTTACCAGACCAGACATATAGTCATGAAATTTGACTGTTGAGAAGACTTTATAGAGGTAAAATCCAGGAATGATATCAAATTCAGTCTTACAAACAATCATTCCACCTAAAATACCTACTCCAAAAGAGAGTGATGACAAAAGGGGCAGTGAAATCACCAATGACCAAAATCTTGGAACTACTAAAGTTCTGACAGGTGAAGTACCCAGTGCTCGAATCGCATCAACTTGTTGAGTGACATTCATCGCCCCTATTTCAGCAGCTATCCCTGATCCCACACGACCAGCTACTAATAAGGAAGTAAACAAAGGAGCCATCTCTCTGGCGAGCGAAAGTGAAACTAACGCTGGCACATAAAGTGTTCCACCAAACTTAGCTAATCCATAGCCAAAATTTAAAGTCATGACTAATCCCGTTGTCACTCCCATGACAACAGTAATAGATGTTGAGCCGTATCCTATATGATTTATTTGCTCCATTAAGCGTGAAAAATAAAAGGGTCGAGAAAATGTACATTGAATGGTTTCGAAAAATAAGTCAAAAACTTCACCTATTGATATTAGATAGGATCTAAGAATCTTGAAGAGGCGATAATATTTTGAAGTAATATGGTTGATCATTTTAGAATAATCCTGGCCAAGAAGGTATTCATAGCGGGTGTATCTTCTTGAATTTTATTAATACTTTTAGAGATGAGAACATAATCATATATGCAATTGTTTTTTTGAACTGTGACTATCTTGAAAAATCGTAAAACTCCATCAAGTTTTCCGCTGGCTAAAACTTCATCAGCTTCTCTTTCTTGATGAAATATATTTTTCTTATCAAGGATTTTTTACTCGTCTAATCCTGAGAGTATAGATGAGGTGAGGACATTAAGATTGCTAGCCTCATACTTGCGACAGGCACTATTGAAAAGAAAAATAGATTGAGTTTTTTCATTGGAGAGAGCGTAATCGGAACCCTCTGCGCTTATTTCCACCCATGGGTTTGGAATACTACTCAAAAGCATATTGGAAATATTGCTACTTTTTTTATAAGTGCCATTATCAGACGAGCATGAAAAAAGTATTAATGTGAGAGACAATATTAAAATGTGCTTCATAAACTCATCTAAAATAGTTGGTCTTTAATAAAGGCATAGGCCATTTTATTTTTTATATTTTAAGCTAATTAGAATATTGATCTAAATTATTGTAAACAGAGTAAATTTTCCACATGTCAGAGAAATGACTAGAATTTTTTGCCGCTCGGAAAAATATTCCTTTAAAATAATTAAAAAACAGGTAAACTTGTCATGAGTCATGAAGTTTATTCAGGATGAATGAAACTTTAGAAATCAGGCTCGAACCCAAGGACAATTTGATGCGAACAGGATGTTTCGTGAAAATGTGCCCCATTAAAAAAGTATTCAAGTTTTTGATGATATCAATTGTCTGCTTGTCTTTTTTTGAAAATCATTCTTTTGCTCAAGCACTCATTGGACAAGAAAAAGCCGCTACTTATTTGCGTTGGAATTTTTTTACTGGAAGAGATCAATTGCAATTTAATAAAAAGGGAAACAAAGTCCTTATAAAGACTTTGAATAGTGAACTTTATAATAACATAAAAACTGAGCTAACTTCTCTAAAGCTTGAGCAATCCTATATAAAGACAATCAATTATAAAGAGTCAGATTCTGCATCTACGAATGCTATGACAGTAGAAGTTGAATTAAAAAATGAAAATGTAGAAATGTTTAGTTTTTATCGCGAGCGCGATAAAAAATATGTAGTAGATTTTTGGGTTGATGGTGACAGTGTTACCCTAAATAAAGCCGCAGTCAAAAAAACTACAGAGGATGCTCCTAATGTTGAAACTTCGCCACCGGAAAAAGCCGTCAATACTATTGAGGAGCAACCAGTCTCATTGCCAATTAAGTCTGAAATCATAAGGCCAAAAACCTCTAAAAAATTAGAAAAAGTAATTGCTAAGACGGCTAATGAGCAAGCTGTTGAAAAAGTTATCAATGAAAAAGAACTTACAAGTTTCATTGTTGATCCAAACAAAGCAAAAGAAAAATCAGAAAAAGATATTGAAAAAGAAGAAGTTGATTCCAAGAAGCCATACCGCGATTTTCGTTATGGAGCGACTTTTATTTGGGATTATGATCCGATTGCACCAGCCTATAAGCCTGTGATTAACTTGAAGACAAAAATTCCAGAGATGTTTTATCAAATAGCAAATAGATCTTTTAAGAAAAATGATCAAGAAGCACATCTACAATTAACCATTAATCTTTATCGCAAGAAAAAATGGGGATTGATGTATAAGTCCATTAAGCTGTTCCAACAAAAATACGGAATGAATACGGAGTGGGAGCTCTTAGAATTTATTAAAGCCAACGCTATTTTGCGTGAAAATATCGAAAATCCAAATCCTGATTTGTTTAAAAATGCGTTCTCTATACTTTCTACATTAACAGAAAAGAGTGAGAATTATGAACTGAAGAAGGCTATATATAAATACTTGCTTACTTTTTATATGGAAAAGGGCGAGCATTTAAAAACTCTACAGTTAGCAAAAAATTACTATGCAGGTACTAGGGATAATTTTGATTTTGAAGAATCGGCTATTCCAGCTGAAGCGATGCTGAATTCTCTTGCCAAGCTTGGACAAATTGAGAAGATTCAAGAACTCTCTACAGAAAAAACGATGAAGAAAATTCTTCCAGCCCAGTTGATGATGGCATATCAGTCATTCTCTCTACTTCGTGCAGGTGATTTACCAAGTTTGGTTAGTCTTTATGAAAAAAATAAAGCCAGCCTCATTAAACCAATTGATCCAGTTATTATGTATAACACTGCAGAAGCTTATTTTAGATTGGGGCGATTTGCAGATGCTCTTAAGCTTTATGAGGAATTTGTAAAAAATTATTCGCACGAATTTGTCGCAAGTAACGCTAATTTGAGGATCGCACTGTGTTCGGATCTTTTGGATAGAAATTATCAAGAGACACTTGATCTATATAAGAAAGCAATTGATCAATCAATTGATAGCAATGTTAGTTATGAAGCGAGGATTCGTTATGTGGCATTTAGAAGTGTGAGAAAAATCGCTCTAGATGATAGAGATCGTGAAATTAGAATATTTTTAGAGACAGATAAAAATTCTAGTGTCAATCCTGATAAAAATTTAAACAAACTGCTTCAGCAGGTACGATTGAGAACTCTTATTGTAGATGAGAAGTACAAGGAAGCATTGGCTTATCTCACACTGCTACCAATGGTTTCTATGGCTAAAATAGATGTCAGGGTTTTTGATGGAGATGGTGCGGAAATAATTTACGGCATCATTTCTGATTTATATAAGAAATCAGAATATTCTCAAGTTATTAAGGTTTGGCAGACCTATAAAGATAAATATGTTGATAAGGTAGCTCTAGATCCATTTATTAATTTTATAGTGGGCAGTAGTTATGTAAAACTGGGCTTATATAAAGGCTTTGACGAAGTTTATGCTAGCTTTGAAAAACTAAGAGACACTCCCAATAGAACATTTCCTATTTGGATCAAGCGTGACAGTCGTCAAAAAGCGAGTGATCTTTTAGGCGAACTTGTTCTTATTAAGGATATTAAGCTACAAAATTGGGATTTGGCTCAAAAGGATATAGCAAATTTCGATAAAAAATTAAGTGGATACAACAAGACTAATTACTACAAGGGATTGATTGCATATAACCAAAAAAACTACCCTCTGGCCGTAAGTCATTTTGAGGATTTTTTCTCTAAACAAGATCAGAGAATCATATATGATCCTTCAGACGTCGCGGATATGATTCGGGCCTATACTGACTCTATTTATGAACAAGGGCAAACGGATAAATTCTTAAAAGTAAGTGAAGCGATCTTAAATGACACCAATAATTTTGGCACAGACAATGCTTATATTCAGAATGTCCGGGAAAGAGTTGCCTACCTGGGGATTGAAATAAACGCAGGAATAAAGAAAGAAAACTTTATGCTTTTTGAAAAACAAATTAACGACTTTAAAAAGGCTAACCCAAAATCAATTTACACAGGAAGAGTAAATTATTTATTAGGGCAAGTTATGATCAATAACCAAAAAATTAAAGAAGGACGAGAAATTTTTACAAGCTTGATGAATGATAAGGGAACTTCGGATTACATCAAGGAATTAGCAAAAAGTGAGTTGAGTTTACTGAATTTGAAAGAAAAAACATTATAAATAGCTTCACAGGATGGAGGCGATTCTTATGACAGGAGGTCAGATGGAAACGATTAGAGTAGAACTTTTTGGAACCGATGCTAGAGTTGAAAAAGCTTTAGGCCAAGCGAGAAATCTTTCAGTTAGCAAAGCCGCAGTTTTAGTTGTAGGAGAAAATGGTGTTGGGAAAAGAACTCTTGGTCGCTACATTCATGAAAATTCAGGTAGAGCTAATAAACCTTTTGAATTGGTTGATTGCTCACTTTCAGCACAAGAAGTTGAAAACAAAATACTTGGTCACAGAGACAATTTAACTGGCAGATTCAATAAAGGAATTTTAGAAGCGGCCAATAAGGGGACAGTTGTATTTGCCAATATTGATTGTCTTGATGAAGAATTTCAAAAACGTCTTCATAAAATCATTAACGAACTTGAAGATTATGATATCGATGTTCGCTTAATTGCAACAACAACTAAAAACCTTTCTAAACTTGTAGGGGCTGGAAGATTTTATCGTGGTCTTTATACAATTTTTTCTAATAATTCTGTAGTCATTCCAGCTCTAAGAGAAAGACAAGAAGATTTACAAAGATTGGCTCGTCATTTTATGGCAGAAGCTTCGGGATCTAGCATTGATTCAGAGTCAGTTGAGATTGATTCTGTGGCAATGGATAGAATCACATCACACTATTGGGCAAATAATATTCATGAACTAAAGCAAGTAATCTCAAGTTCAGTTAACAATAATTCTTCTTTGCTGGATGAGAGCGCTTATGAAGTTAATGATAAGAAAACAGTAAATTTTATGAATGATGATGACTCCGAAGGAGTTCGTTTGATGTCGTTAAAAGATGCTGAGAAACTACTTATCAAAAAAGCACTTATTCATACAAGTGAAAATAGAACTCAAGCAGCAAAAATTTTGGGAGTTTCAATTAGAACACTCAGAAATAAAATTAATGAATACAGAACTGATGGAGCATCGTATTTTGTTAACTTACGTTAATTAATACTTAAGCAAGAAGGAAAAGGATTATGAATATTGATGATAAAACAACCCAGGCTTTAGCTGCTTCATTGAAGTACCGCCAAATGCGCCAGGAATTGATCGCTTCTAATATCGCTAATGCTGAAACTCCTGGCTACAAAGCTAAAAAACTAGACTTTGAAGATGCTCTTGCTCGAGCCCTTGATACAGATGAGCAACAAACTTTAAAAACCACTGACTCTAAACATTTTAATGTTGGAGGCGGTGGTTTTAATAATTTGCAGCCTGAAATTTATGAAGAATCAAATGGCATCGTCAGCCCTGACGGTAATACCGTTGATCGAGATGCTGAAATGGCTGAAATGGCAGAAAATAAAATTATGTATGATGCTTCAGTTTCCCTTTTAAATAAAAAATTAGCTCTAATGAAGTATGCAGTTGGATCTGATCGTTAAGATTAATTAGGAGTCAGAGAATGGATTTATTAACAAGTTTAAAAATTAGTTCATCAGGGTTAACGGCTAATAAAAAGCGAATGGCCGCTATTTCTTCTAATATCGCCAATGCTCAGACGACAAGAACAGCTGAAGGCGGAGCTTATCAGCCAAAAGAAGTTGTGTTTGGAAGTGAGCCAGCAAAAGAATCTTTTTCAGAAATTCTAAGTGGTGAAATGGATGAGAGTGCCCAAACTGTTATTGCTAAAGAAGTATCTAATAGTAGAAAACCACCCATCTTAAAATATGAACCAAATCATCCTGATGCAAATGCAGAAGGATATGTAGCCTATCCAAACATTAATACAATGGAAGAGATGGCAAATATGATAGAAGCCTCAAGGGCTTATGAAGCCAATATTAATGCAATGAATACAGCTAAAAGTATGGCGATGAAAGATTTAGAAATTGGAAGAAATTAATTAATAGATAATAAAGGATAATTTATGGCGATCGAAAATGTTGGAAATATGAATAAACTCTTAAGCAATTATAACACTCAGGATTGGGCGAAAAGTGCTTCCATCGATCAAGCAACACTTCCACAATTTAATGAATTGGCGTCAAATCCAAGCATTGGTGCTAAGCCACCTCAAAGTTTTAGTGAAATGCTGGCCACTTCACTTTCAGATGTTAACAACATGCAAGTCGAGGCTAATAAAGCCATTCAAAAGTTGGCATCTGGTCAGACAAAAAATATTCATGAAACAATGCTGGCAGTTGAGAATGCCGAGATGGCATTTAAGACAATGAACCAAGTAAGAATGAAAGTTATTGAAGCCTATAAAGAGATTATGAGAATGCAAATGTAATTGCGAATAAGCAGTTTGATTTGATTTCACAGGAAGTGGAATTAAGAGATCAGGAGGATCGCCTTGCAAGATATATTAGAGAAAATTTATAGAAACTTTAAAGAGTTTTTTATGGGACTCGATATCACCAAAAAAATTGGTTTTGTTATAGTTTCATGTATGATCCTTGCGGCCATGACTGGTATAGTTGTTTGGGCATCTAAAACGCGATATGACACTCTTTACACTGAACTCAATAAAGAAGATGCTCGTAAAATTGCTATTCTTTTGGAAGAAAAAAAAATTCCCTACCAAACATCAAATGATGGAAAAACGATTTCAATTCCAGAAGATTTAGTAGGTGTTTGGCGTTTAGAAATTGCAAAATTAGGAACAAGTTTTTCTGGTACTGTCGGTTATGAAGTTTTCGATAAGCAATCCTTCGGGACTACTAGTTTCGTACAGAAAGTAAATAAGCAAAGAGCACTTGAAGGCGAGCTTGTTAAGACTATTATGTATATTCAAGGCGTGAAGCGAGCGCGCGTGCATATTTCTATTCCAGAATCATCTCCTTTTGTTGCAGAGAAAAAATCCCCTTCAGCTTCAGTTGTTTTAGAATTAAATAATGGTGTTTCATTAACGCCAGCTGAAATTAAGGGAGTTGGATCATTAGTAGCTTCTTCCGTTGAGGAAATGCGTCCGGAAAATGTAGTCATTTTAGATGATAGAGGAAAAAAACTTTCAGAAAATATTGGCGATGCGATGACAGCCACTACGGCCAATAGAATGGCGCTAGAAGCACAGCTCAATCAAAAATATGAAAAGCAAATTGAAGAAATTCTTACAAAAGTTGTGGGAGATGGAAAAGTTGTCGCCAAAGTTACAGTTGATTTAGACTTTACCGAAGCGGTCTCAACTGAAACCAAATATGACAATGAGAATGCTGCCGTAGTATCAGAAGTTAAAAATGTTCAAAATGTTAATGGTTCGCGTCCCTCACCTCAAGGGATTGCAGGGGCTCAATCAAATCTTCCAGGTGAAGTGCCTCAACCTGGTGTAGCAGAGACTAAAAACAATGTAACAAAAGAACTTACTACTAGAAATTTAAATGTTCCAACAACCGTTACTCAATCCAGAAGACCAAGTGCAAGTGTAAAGACTATTTCCGCTGCGGTCATGATCGATGGTAAGCGAATTGCAGTATTGGCTGAAGACGGACAACCACAATTGGATAAAAATGGCAATCCTATAATGAAGTATGAGAAATGGAGTGATGCTGATCTTGCGAACTTTTCACAAATCGTTTCAAGTACTTTAGGAACTTCCGACAAGCGTGGTGATAAGTTAGTTATAAAAAATATGGAATTTGCTCATGAAGATATGAGTGTCGCCGATGCGATGCTGAAGGAGCAAGCTAACCGAGAGCTCATAAGAAATATCGTAAAATACTTAGCTGTTGGTTTAACTATTTCTCTTTTCTTCTTCCTAGTTGTTCGTCCATTCATCCAGTGGGTTACAGACAACACTATCGAAACGGTGGAGGACTTTTTACCTAGAACACTTGAGGAATTGGAAAAAGTTCAGGCAAATCAACGCCTTCCTGGTTTAGAGGATGCACTTCCACAAATTGAAGAGAAATTAAATCCAGAAAAAATTGAAGGGAATATGCTTCGTGAAAAAATTATTGCACTGGTTGAAAACAATCCAGGAAAAGCAGCACAGATTATTCACGAGATGATTCATTCGAGTGAATCAGATAAACAAATTGCTTAAGTTTAATGAGATAGTATAAGAAAGAGGATTTAACCATGGCAGCTGAAGACAACCAACTAGACCCCGACTCCGAGTATGGCTTACTCAATGGTCAAGACCGGGCTGGTTTACTTTTAAGTTCACTGGGTATGAATATCACTCAACTCATCTTTCAAAACATGAAAGATAATGATGTTAAGAGAATGATTAATGCTATGTCGAATGTAAAAAAAGCACCTATTTGGATGGTTAAGCGTGTTTTGGAAGATTTCTATAAACAACTCAACGAAGAAAATGATTTATTGTTTGCTGAAAACAAGGGGCGTGACTTCATCATCAATACACTTGGAGAAGAGAGAGCTAAGCAACTTCTTGGTCAAATTGTAGAAGTTGGACAGACTAATACTCTTGAATCTCTTGAGCTTGTAGATACGCGCACACTTTCTAACTTTTTAATTAATGAACATCCTCAGACTATTGCACTTATTGTTGCACATTTAGCACCTGAGAGAAAAGTAGATGTACTTAGAAGATTGCCAGAGGGGTTACAAGCTGAAGTTGTTCTCAGAGTTGCTAACCTCGACTATGTATCTCCAGAGCTTATCTCACAGTTAGACGATGTTCTTAAAACTGAACTTAGTACTCTTGGATCTATTGATACAAATCAACTTGGTGGTGTTGAACCAATCGCTGACATGCTCAATCTTATGGATAAAAACACTGAGAAAAACATCATGTCTCGTGTTGAAGAAAAAGATCCAGAACTTGCAGAAGAAATCAGAAAGCTTATGTTTACATTTGAAGACCTTATGTATGTTGATGATAAAGGTATCCAGAACCTACTTCGCGAAGTGGACAATGGAAAACTTGTTATCGCCATGAAAACAGCACCAGATGAAATCAAACAAAAGCTATTCAAGAATATGTCGAATCGTGCAGCTACTCTTCTCAAAGAAGATCTTGAAGCACTTGGGCCTACTAAGCTTTCAGATGTTGAAAAAGCACAGGCTGAAATGGTTCAAAAAGCAAAAGAACTTGAATCTCAAGGCAAAGCATTTATTGCACGCGGCTCTGATGGTGATTCACTTGTATAATGGGGATAGGAAATTAGTTTATGGTTAAGCAATACTCTGAAGTTAGCGAATATACTTTTCAAAGTTTTAACGATGAAGAGGTTAATGCTGACAAAGTTACTCTGTTTGAATTTAAACCACTGTTATCCAATACACAGGTTAGGGATTCAGGAAGTTTTCAAAAAAAAATTAAGGCCGAAAGAACTCATGCAAAGAATACTCAGTTTAAAATAAATCCAATTGTTGAAAAACATAGAGGACTAAAAGAACAAGAGGATCGTGAGTATGAAGAAGCTGTAGAGAACGAGGTTAATCGCAGAATTTCCGAAATCCAAGATGATGCTTTCAAAGCTGGTTTCAACGAAGGGGTCAATCAAGGGCGAGAAGAAATATTTAATGAAATGAGAAATGTTGTAGATTTAAAGTTAGATAATTTTACTCAAATGGTAACGGAAGTTTTAAAAACTCAAGACGAGATAATTGATCAGCAGAAAAAAGAAATTTATGTTTTATTAAAAAACTTATCAAAGTGGATCATTATTCGCGAATTGGATAATGATGGGGCTTATATCGAGCGATTATTAGAAAAACTGTTATTAGAAATTCAAGCTCGACAGAATTTATTAATTCAAGTCAATGCAGATGACTTTGCATCAATGCCAGAAGTTTTAACACATGTCCAGGCAAGGTTGGGTGAGCTTAAAAATGTGAGAGTTGAAATTGATTCATCAAT
>CANFNL010000022.1 GCA_947448205.1 Bacteriovoracaceae bacterium | reverse complement strand
TGGGGAATTAGACCTCTCATAGTTTTTAATAAAATGGATGAATACAATCCAGATGATCTCGATATTCAATTTGAATTTGATCGCATGAATAGTTTAGGTATTGAGTGTTTTGAGATTTCAGCTTTTCTGCCAAATTATGAGCCTCGTTTTTTAAAATTAGGCCTAGAGGATTTAAAGGACCGTCTGCTAAAAAAAACTTCTATTTTTTTAGGGCAATCAGGAGTGGGGAAGAGCCGTTTAATTTCAAGGGTCTCAGATGGGAAAATTCACTTGCTCTCCAACGATGTAGGAAAAATAGGAAAAGGAAAACACACGACAACCTGGAGTGAGATTGCCGACTGCGATAGTATGTCTTTAATCGACTCCCCAGGGATCCGCTCGTTTGGAGTAGAGGATTTATTAGAAGAAGAATTAATAACGTACTTTCCCGATATCGAAGAGGGAGCCGTTCAATGCAAGTTCTCAAATTGCTTACATCGTGAAGACTCGAAGGGATGTTATTTTTTTGAAAGACTTGATCAAAATGATCGAGCAACACAATTAGTGCTCTCACGATTAGATTCCTATAATAGGATGAAAGAAGAAATCTCCCAAACTCCAAGCTATCTTAAAAAATAATCTTTAAAAAATAATTTATTTTACCGACAAGTCATTAGGTCTAAACTTGGAGATAGGCATGTCGGAATTTAAAGTACTCGATTTTAACAAGAAAAAAGCTGAAACTATTGAGCAAAAAAGAAGAGCTTTTAATAGAATTGTTTTCCAAAACTTTTTGGGTGCTTATTCTGTTATTGACGATAATGGATCTATCTATCCCGTGACCATGGTAGATATCGCTGGAGATGGCTGCTCCTTTCAAATTCCTTGGAACCCCGATAAAGATAAAAAATTGGCACAAGAAACTGAAGTGAGTATGAGAATGTATTTCACAGAAGCTTCCTATGTTCCAGTAATCCTTAATGTGCGTCACGCGAAAGAAGTGATAGCGGAGGATGGAACAACACGTATGCAATACGGCTGCGAGTTCGACAAAAGTGTACCGACTTTTGAAGCTATGCAAAGTTTTATTGAATTCATTTATAAATTTGCGGAACACTCGGCAATTGATAAGGGTGACGCTAAAGTTTATTTCAAATAAGAGACTCTTTATGATAGCTTTGTACTTCACAAGTTTGGAGTACAAAGACTATGAAATTGGCCATCATCGGCTCCGGCCCGCTAGCTCTTTTTTGCGCACAACATTTTGATGAACTTGGGGCAGAAGTCGTTGTTTTTCAAAGAAGTCCATTGGGAGGCTCGCTGCGCTTTATGCTTGAGCATGGCCCTGAAATGCAAGTCGCTTATAAGCAAGAAAGCCTCTCTGTAAAAAGTCTTTGGCAAAATCATTTGGTTTCAGTAATAGAGTCACTCGAGAAAAAAAATCTCACAAAAGCTGGTGAAGTACTTCGTGTTCATAAGCGCTTTTTATCCAAAAGTGAAAGCATTTCCAAGCATACTCGTCTTCACGATTTATTTCGAGTGATCTACTCTGTTAATCCCAAAGAAGCCATTTTGAAACAGCTAGAGGAAAATCCTGAGATGTTTAAACAGCTCGGGGAAAAAGTGGTGAACTCCCTGCACTTGCCAGTGGAGAGTTTTCAAGATTTTGATATTGTCATTGAAGCCAGAGGGCAAGGCCTAGCGCCAAAAGGGATGGGCCCTTCGGAATCTAGTGCCTTGAATGAAAATAATATTCGTGGATCTGCCCCGATATATTATGAAAAAGATATTTTCTCAAAATTTTCCTCAATCGATAAAAGCCAATTAATTGTAGTTGGTAATACCACTTCCGCAATTCTCGCTCTCGTTAAACTTAAGGATTGGCTTTTTTCTAAGCCAGAACATAGTCTCTCTTGGATAACTCCAACTTACTCATCTTATAAATCTGAAAATGATTGGCTAAATAATCAATTAGCAGATTTGCTCTCTTTTGCTAAAGCTCATTTTGATGAAGCAAAAAAAGAGTTTGAAGAAAAAATCCGCGCTTGGCGCGATTTAGAAGATTATGTAAAAGTAAAAATTCCCCAGCCAATTGAGCCAATGGCCAAGCTTAGAGTTTATCAAGGCTACAACGTTACATCTGTTGACAGGCTTCTCGATCGAGATGAACTTTTTGCCACAATTGAATCTCCAGAATTTAGAGAATTTGCTCCTGCTAATGATCTTAAAACAATTCCTGCCCAGGCGATTCTTGTAGGCTGCGGAGTAGAGACCGATGAATCTTTTGCGAGGGGAATTTCTTCTGATGAGCCTGGCTATTATCGTCTCAATGCAACTGATTTAGACCAGGGACTAGAGCAGATTAGAAATATCGAGCAAAAAATATTAGCCTTTTTTTCGAGAGTAGAATGAAATTTGATCTGCTAATTTTTGTCTTAATTTTACTATATGGCTGCGCCTCTCTTGGCACTCCTGGATTAAAGCCAAGAGTCGTTGAGGACTATTACGCACCGACAGGGATAGAAAAATATTTTTTAGCCGATTTACCAAATTGGGCTAATTTTGATCAACGGGCCGGTTGTTATAAAAATAGTAATATTCGCTATTTTGATGTCTCTGCTTTGATGAAAAGCTATGGACTTAATTATAACAAAGCTCTTCAAGTTCAAGCGAGCTATAACGAAGAATTTGCTTTGTTTAAAGAATCAAGTGTTCTCCATTCTCCTACATTAAAAGAAGAAGAACTGCTCTTTTATAAAGTCAGTGAAAAAGTTTCATCCAGAATTATTTTTTTTGATCCACCTACGTTTAAGAGAATTAACTTAGTGTGGTTAGATGAAATTATTGGAAATCCAGTGAAAGAGAAAAAACTTAAATCTTTTTTAAATTCAAAAATTATGGATGAGGGAGTTCCGCTTTTGCTGAGTTTTTGTCTAACCAGACTTGAAGTGGAAAAAAAATTTCCCACCCTGAACGCTAAAATGATCACCGCTGAGTTGCTATCGGCCTATGATGCGCAGGGGAATCTCAATCCAGGATTGACTATTGATCTCGGGCAATTTTTTGGGCCCGATCAAAAATTATATTTTTACTCTCAACAAAATATATTTTCAGCTGATGGAATCAAAGGCTTATTTAAAATACAAAACTATTAAGGAGATTTTTATGTTTGGAATGGGAATTAAAAAAAACGAGCACAAAGAAGCACTCGATCGATTGACAGCGGTCTTTAAGACCAATGTTGGAGAGTTCGAAGTTGAGCTTTATGCCAAAGAATGTCCTGAGACTGTTTGGAATTTTGTCAACTTGGTAGAAGGAAGACAAGAGACAAAAAAAGCTGGACCATACTATGATGGTTTAATTTTTCACAGAGTCATTGAAAATTTTATGATCCAAGGTGGCTGTCCTGAAGGTTCTGGACGAGGCGGTCCTGGCTACCGTTTCCAAGATGAATTTAATCCAAGTCTTCGTCATAGTAGTGCAGGAATTTTGTCTATGGCCAATGCTGGTCCTGGAACTAATGGTTCGCAGTTTTTTATAACTTTAGTACCAACTCCCCATCTCGATGGTAGACATACTGTTTTTGGAAAAGTGATTAAAGGAATGGAGGTAGTCTTGGCAATTGGAAAAACGGCTACTGGTCCTATGGATCGCCCAGTAAAAGATATTCTTCTTGAGAAAGTTTCAATCATTCGTTAAGCTATACGTATTGTTTTTTTTTATTAACCTATGGAAGGAGTACTAATGAAGAAGTTAGGCGCAGTGGCAATGATGGCCACAATGGTAACAGTAAATGCATTTGCAGGGGATCACACGATCAATTTAATGGGCAGAGGCGGATGGACTTATAAGAACAATGATCCAGCTAAAACGCAAATATCAAATTCAAGCTCAATGAATTTTGATTATTTAAGAACTACTTTTGCTGGTGTTGTTACTCCAAGTGTAAAGTACACTGTGACAGCAGATTTTCTTAACGCTCACGCATCACCAGATGTAGTTGATCAAACTTCAGATTATGTTTATGAAGCTTTCTTAACTAAAACTTTTTCAACTGGAACATCAGCTACTTTAGGAAAAAGAGCCGTTCTTATTGGGGGAAGAGAGTACGATTATTCTGATCTAGATCGTTATACAAACAGCTATTTCTTTGATGCAACACCATCTAATCAAATGGGTTTAACTCTTTCTCAAGATGTTGCTGGTCAAACTTTTATGATTCAATACTTTAACGGGAATAAAGATAACGGCAAAGTAGATGCTAATAATAGTCCAGTAAACGCTCAATCTAAATATGGTTATGGGGTTGCTTGGTATGGGGATTTTGCTGGTGGCATGATTAAACCAATTGTTGGTTATTCAACTCTTCCAGAAGCAGTAGGTACTTCATCTACAGGTGGTTCTCGTGCTTACAAAGGAGCCGACAATTTCCTATCTGCCGGTGTTCAAATCAATACTCCTCACGATATAACAATTGAAGCTGACTATAATTTACTAACAGAAAAAGATGCGTCTTTAAATGCTGCGGGAACTGCTGGTTCTAAAAGTGATTTAAAAACAACTTCAATCACGGCAGTAGTGAGATACAATGCTGAGAGATTTGCTCCATTTGCTCGTTTTATTGCTGATACTAGAAAAAATGGTTCAGTTAAAACTGAACAAAGATCTGCTTATGATCTTGGATTAGAGTTTAAAGAAGCTAAAGACGATGCTGTTCGCTACCATGTTGTTTACTCTGGAAGTACAGTAAAATCAAACATGAATACTACTGAAGTTAAATCATCTCCATCATCAATCTTGGTTGGAATAAAATTTGACGCTGCTATCTTGAAATAATTATTTTTTAAATTGATCGCCTAGAAACCAAATTCTAGGCGGTCAACCATCAACTGAATCGATTCATTTCCATTAAATCTATTAAGACCTAAAGTAAAATACACAGCGAGATCTTCATTCTTTAAATTTTGAGTTGAAAAAATATCTTCTGGTGCTGTCGTTTCATACTTGCCGACATAGTTAAAACTAATGCCCTTAAGTTTCGTCTTCTCTTTAGAGAGATTCCATCTGACGTGAGCCTCCTTCATAATATTATAAGAATCAAGTTTTACACCCTTAATTTTAAAAATAGGCTTCTCATTTCCCATTCCAAATGGCTCGAGCCTATCGAGATCGCGCATGAGCTGTGGATTGATTTCAATTGGATCAATTTCTAAATCATAAAATTCCATACGTGTGCGCTCAATGGCCGGAATTGTACTTAAGAGTTTATTCATATTCACAATAAATTCTTGAAGATTTTCTTTGGGCATTGAGAGACCCGCGGCTGCTTTGTGGCCACCAAATTTTATAAATAAATGCTCATTTTGTTTTAAGAGATTAAAAATATCGAGACTCCCGGCACTTCTACAAGAGGCTTTAATCACTCCGTGATGCTCAGAATCAGTAAAAATAATGGCCGGGGTTTTAAATGTATCAACTAACTTTGAAGCCACAATCCCAATAACCCCTTCGTGCCAATGAGGCTGGTAGACAATCGAGATGAGGTGCTCTTTTTGAAAACCCAAATGTTTACGCTCACGAAGAACTACTTCGCGCGCTTCTTTAAAAACTTCATTTTGAATAAATTTTCTTTCTTGGTTGCAATTAACCAGATGGTCATAACATTCGCGAGCTCGCTCACTATTATTGGCAATTAATAATTGCAAGGCCAATTCGGGATGATCGAGTCTGCCTTTAGAATTGATCAATGGACCAATGTGGAAAGCTAGTTTTTCAGAAGGAATTGTTTTGGCCTTTAATTCATCGGCGGTAAAAAAAGCACGAAGACCTGGATATTCAGTCTCTTTTAGCTGCTTTAATCCATGGCGAACTAATTTTAAATTGACTGGGCTTAAGTGCGCCAGATCACAAATAGTTCCTATGGCCACAAATTGCAGAAGGGGATAGAGCGAAGGGATCGTTTGGCCTTCGGTCATTAAATCAGTTCGAATTTGCACAGCTAGAGCAAACGCCACTGCAACCCCTGCTAGCGTTTTCATTTCACTTTGTTCATCTTCATCGCGACGGTTGGGATTAATCACCGCAAAAGCCGCTGGCATGCTTTCACGAGCATCTTTGTGATGATCGGTAATAATTAAATCTAATCCTAATTTCAAAGCAAGATCGGCCGCTTCGTTATTACTTATTCCACAATCGACAGTGATTAAAACTTTTATTTCTTTTTGGACAGCTTCTTCTATGGATGAAAGATGAAGTCCATAGCCTTCTATAAAGCGTGAGGGTTGAACGATATCAATTTCAACTCCCAGCATTTTAAAAAAATGATAAAGCAGAGCACATGAAGTTGTGCCATCCACATCATAGTCTCCGTAGACGCCAATTTTCTGATTGAGCTTTATGGCTTCAATAATTCTTTTTGAAGCTTTTGACATATCTTTGAGTGCCGCTAAATTGGGAATAGTTTTTAAATCCCAAGATAAAAAACTTTCAATTTGTTTTTGATCAAAGCCTTTTTTATTAAAAAGTTTTTGGATAACCGGGTGTAGTTGTTGCATACCTATTCATAACATTACTGCTACGTTTAAGCACTACTACCAAAGAACTGTAAGACCTTTTATGAGATCTTCATCTTGAAGTTCATAACTATGTGCGAAAAGTTGATCATATTCTTTCTGTGATTTAGAGTGAACCTTGGAGAAGTAGTTGACAGGAAGAAAAGACTTTTTGCAGCCCCCGCATTTTTGAATTTCTTGCGCCGATTCCATAATATGACCACAAACATGACATTTTTTTATGAGAAGTTTGGTTCCCGCATCTTTTGTTGTTAGTTCTGCCTTCATTGATATGTCCTATGTTCTTTGAAGTAGCATCCAGTGCTATTTGTAGCTGAGCAATCCTTCATTCAGCTAACTTGTTAGGCTTTTCGAAAACTTTTTAAAAATAATGAGAAAAAAGGAATATTTTTCCTCTTTTTTTATAGTAGCCGATTGTGCTTGTCGGCCTTTGGAAGGGGAAAATAAAAAGGAACATAAAATATTTTTTTTAAAAAACTTATGTGCTCATTAAATCATTCGCGCTCATTTGTGGAATTGAATTCATTAGTGATTGATTAAAATCAAATCCTTGAAAAATTGGAAAAGACATTGGAGCTTGTGCTGGTTGACGAAACATTTGTGGCAACACTTGCTGTGGAATCGGTTGTGGCAGCATTGAATAAGGAGATTGAAAAGTTGGCGACTGGGGATACATCGCTTGAGGTTGCAAACCAATTCCATAATTATCAAATGCACTAGTGTTTCCCATCATCGAGAAAGGTTGTTGATAATCAAAAGGACTCATCTGAGGTATAAAATGATTTTGTGATTGAGTAAGCATAGTCATCATTTGAAGTTGCAATTGCATTTGGCTTTGCATTTGTAATGAGATCATAGAAGTCAACTGAGACATTAGGTTGATGATGTCGGCATGCTCATTTGATTTTGAAGATAATTTTTCTGAGGTCTTCTCTTTTTTTAGATCTTCAACTTCTTTTAGAACTAATTCTTTATCTTTTATAAGTTTTTTCATTTCAGCTTCAAGTTTTTCACCTTTTAATTCTGATTTACAACTAACGACTTCAACTTTTTTTTCCTCGACTTTTGCAATATCGCCCTCGCCATTGTCAGCAGGCATTCTGTAGACAAGTGAAGCAGACGGCTCGAGCTTAAGAGTTGGTGTAATGGATCCAATGGTTATTACAGATAAAAAAGCCAGAGAGCATAAAATAATTTTATGAGCGTTCATCAGGTTTCCCCCTAAAAAAGAATCCAAAAAATAGTAGAGTCTGATTTATCTAATTCAAGAGGAGTGCCAATTGACTAAATAGCGGTTACTAATCAAGTTGAGTAAAAAATATGTGTAAAAAATGCCCAGCAATTAGGCATATCTCAATTGGGTGTCGAAATTTTGGACACGCCCATAATATTAATTTACGAATAATTAAAAAAATGATTACTTAATATGATCAATTGCCTTAAGTGTTTGATTCATAGATTGTTCAAGTTGGCGGGCAAGAGCAAGCTCTTGTTGGTAGCGAATTTGTTCCATCTTTCTTTCAACCATAATTTTATTTCTTTCTTCTAATCTTTCTCTATATTGCTTTAGCTTATCAGATTGAGAAATCTTCTTTACTATTTTTTTAGGTACGACTTTTACTTCTTCTTTCGGCGTCTCTTTTACTTGATATTGACCTTCTATATTCATCGAAGGTGATTCGATAGCTTCATCAGCTAAAGTTAAGTCATTTTCAATTGTATCGGCCATTAGATTAAAAGAAAAAAGTGTACTTAAAAGCATTAAATATTTCATAGCTTCCTCCCCAGATTTAGAAATTTTTAGAATAGATGAGTGACTTCGTATAGGGGGTATGTAAAAAAGTAAAGGCTCCAATGAAGGAGCCTTTAACGTTGAGAAATTAATGATTTAGTGAGGCTTTTAAATTTGAGTCAATAGCATCGAGAAATTTTTCAGTTGTTAAGTACTGCTCACTAGTGACTTTTTCACCATAGATACAAACAGCTAAATCCTTTGTCATTTTTCCAGACTCAACAGTTTCCACGCAAACCCGTTCAAGGGTTTGGCAGAAGTGAATAAGTTCAGGATTTGAATCTAGTTTACCTCTGTGCTCTAAGCCTCTCGTCCAAGCAAAAATCGAAGCGATTGGATTAGTTGAAGTAGGTTTACCTTGTTGGTGCATTCTATAATGTCTTGTAACAGTTCCGTGAGCAGCTTCTGCTTCCATCGTTTTTCCATCTGGAGTGATAAGGACAGACGTCATAAGACCTAATGATCCAAACCCTTGAGCAACTGTATCTGATTGAACGTCTCCGTCATAATTTTTGCAGGCCCAAATAAAATCGCCATTCCATTTCAAAGCGCTTGCGACCATATCATCGATAAGTCTGTGTTCGTAAGTAATCCCAAGAGACTCAAATTTTTTCTTATAATCAGCTTGGTAAATTTCTTCAAAGATATCTTTGAAGCGACCATCATATTTTTTTAGAATCGTATTTTTTGAAGAAAAGTAAAGTGGCCATTTTTTGGTTAGGGCCATGTTAAAACACGAGTGAGCAAAGCCTTTGATTGATTCATCTGTGTTGTACATAGCGAGTGCGACACCATCACCTTTGAAGTTATAAACTTCTTTTTGAATTTTTTCGCCATTGGCACCTTCGAAAGTTAAAGTCAATTTTCCCGGACCTTTTGTTACAAAATCAGTTGCGCGGTATTGGTCACCAAAAGCGTGGCGACCAATCATGATCGGCTTTGTCCAATTGGGAACAAGCCTTGGCACATTTTTACAAATGATTGGCTCTCTAAAGACTGTTCCATCAAGAATATTTCTAATGGTGCCGTTAGGTGACTTCCACATTTCTTTTAATTTAAATTCAGCAACTCGCGCTTCATCTGGGGTAATCGTCGCACATTTAATTCCCACATTATATTTTTTGATAGCTTCGGCCGCATCTATTGTCACTTGATCATTAGTTTGATCGCGGTATTCCATTCCTAGATCGAAATACTTTATGTCTAAGTCGAGATAAGGAAGGATGAGTTTATCTTTGATAAACTTCCAAATAATTCGAGTCATCTCATCGCCATCGAGTTCTACAACAGGATTGACTACTTTAATCTTTTTCATACGCATATTCCTTAGGTTGATTTTACTAGTAATTGTCGGAAATAATAAAGGAAGGTGAGCTCATTCGTCGATATGCAGCGCTACTATTTAGTGAAGTTTACTTAGTCAGATTCGCATATTTACTTACACGATCAATAATGGGCTGAAGGTTAGGTGATTTTAAAATATAGTCGTTGGCACCATTTAAAATCATCTCACGAATATCATCTTCGGTACCAG
The DNA here is from genome assembly GCA_947448205.1 of Bacteriovoracaceae bacterium. GTDB lineage: Bacteria > Bdellovibrionota > Bacteriovoracia > Bacteriovoracales > Bacteriovoracaceae > Bacteriovorax. Next base: position 14,600 of record CANFNL010000022.1, on the reverse strand, counting down.
TTACGGAAATAAAAACGATTGGAAGTTCAGTTCTTGTTTTATTAGTTCGCACCAAAGAAATCATCTCTAATGCAGACATATCCTCCATGTCTTCATGAAGGATAATGAGATCATAATCCCAATGTTTTTCCAGCATATGCAAAAGATGAAATCCACCAGTTGCTAACTCAATGGTAAAACCTAGCATCCGTAAGCGAGCAGCTAAATTGTCGCGGTATTTAATGTTTTCATCGGCGATCAATATTTTAAAATTTACTTCATCAAATTTTTGCATGGTTAATTACTCATAATTTATTACTGCAATTTTAACAAGTTTTTCCGTTTCAAGCATTATATTTTTCTCTTCAGCAGAAGAGAGTTTTTCTCCCTTGAACTTAGGAAGTAAAAAATTATCGCGTATATACTCCTCAGCTGCTTTTCCATTCTTGGTCATTCTTACTTTTTCCCAGTCGAGAGAATTAGGGCCGTAAATTAATTTCGCAATTACTTTGGTAAAGCCATTCATATCATTTATTTTGTCTTGGATACTCACTTTTATAATTTGATCTCCAAAATCTGGGGAATAAACTAACATTTTTGTGACTCGTCCTTTGATCGCATCCATTCCAGCAATCATGGCAGGGGAGCTTAGGCTTGCCTGCTCCAAGAGAGCAGGTTTCAAGATTTTATCCATCACCAATTCTTTAATAACATTGCCTTCTTCTGATGAAAAAATTTTATCAAAATTTTCTTTGCTAAGTAGTAAAGCACGTAAGGCTTTTGGCATTTCGGTCTCAGGCATTTTCTCGATTGCTTCTTTGACTTGAGCTCTTACCATCGACTTTAAAAATTGATCGAGCGCTCCATTTTGATAAAGTAAGTAAATTAGTTCCTTGCGAGACTCAGGATTTTTATCCACATCTTTTAATTGGCCAGTGAGTTTATTGATAATTTGTTCAATGCTTTGTTTGGCATTTTCAGGAGAGTACTCGATAAATTGAGAAATGAGGATGGCCATTGGCTTGAGTGCAGAGTCTACATTTTGTTGAAGCCTTTGAGAGTAGGGTGCAGCTGGCATCAATCCACTGAGACACGGAAGAAAACTAGCAAATTGATTTTTAACCATCGTTGTTGCAGCATCTTTTTCTTCGGTGCTCATCCAGCTATTAAAGGTATCAGTGACGAAGTTGACACCGCGACGCTCGAGTCCGCTGGTGCAAATGTTTAATTTGTCGAGAAGTCCATCATTGAGACTGTATTTTGTTAAATCATCTAAACATTCGTTGTATTTATCGAGCATGCTATCGATAATAGATTTTTGTTCATTAAAATGTTGAGTTCCTAAAACGGATTCCATAAGAGAGGTTAGTTTTAGTGCACCAAGAATTCTAGCAAAGTCTAGTGAAAAAACTTTTGTACATTCATCGAGGGCCGCTGAGTTATTTTCAGGCTTAGATGGTGCATTCATGCAGGCAATAAATTGATCTTCAACTGGCTTTAATTGTGAAGGAGTCTTATCAGCATTTATTTGCTCTTTGATCTGCTTCTTCTCATAGGAGAGAACAATTGATTTAGTGGCTTCCTTGGTTAGATCAGCTGTACAAATGTTTATTTTGCCATCGTCAGGTTTACTACCTAAGCAACTCACAAAGCGCTGGTTAACGAGAGAGTTTACAAGCTGGCTAGATTCTTCTGAGGAGATTTTTCCTTTGGCATTGGACTGAATTTTTTTACTTCCAATAATCATTGTAGCATTTTTTTTAAGTTCGATTGAGCAAGTCTCTAGGTTCGTATTAGTAGGGTGATCCCCAATGCAGGCTGCAAATTTATTTTCAACGAGGGAGTCAATTAATGAAGTAGTTTCTCCTTCGCTCATTTTATTTTCGTCAGCTTTTGTTTTTAGCGATTCCCTTGCTACAGTTTTTGCAACATCTTTAGTAAGTTTGTCAGAACAAATAGATATTTGTGCTGAAAGATTTGGAGCCTCTGAAATGTTTGTTGGTAATTCTTTAATTAAACAGGATTCGATTTGCTCAAAAGATGAAGCAGTTAATTCTTTTTTTATTGCAAGATCATTGGGAATAGATTTATCTAGTTTTTCAGCAGTAATTTTTCTAGAAAAAGCTACAATCGTTTTCTTTAAGCAAGATTCACGAGTACTTGAGGCTTGGTTGTTATCCCAACAAAAATCGAGTAGTCTTTTGCCTTCGGCAGAAAGCGCCGATACTTTTTTTGCATCATCTTTACTAGTGTCGGCAGCAGTCTGTGATAATAATTTCAAAACGACTTTATAAGTTAAGTCATTTTTTATGTTATTTTCACAATGACTGGTATCAAGCATGCCAGCTTTTCTTGCATTGTTTTTCTTTTTTTCATCTACACAGCTTTTAAAGTATTGAACTTTTTGTTTCAGTAAATTATCAATTTCAATTTTTGAGAAATTTGATTTTATAACAGGATTACTACTTATTTGATCCCGAACTATTAGCGTCCCCGTAGATTTAACAAGATCATCAATACAATTCATAAATTGAGTATTGAGCTCTGTTTTGTCATTTTTATCTAGACCTACTTTATTAGTGCACTGACTAAAGGTTGGCTTTACTGATTGCTTAATGACTAAAGCTATCTGTGGAGTTGAACTCGACCTATTAATGACTTCACTAAGTCTTGAATCAGTGATTTTTAAAACACCATTTCTCATAGAGCTTAAGACACATTCATTTACATCAGAGGCTTTGCCCGAAGATTTTTTAAAGCAATCTTTATAGTAACTAACTTGATCTAGGTTAAAGGCTTCTGCTTGATCAGCTGGAGTAGAACCACTTAAATTAGATTTTGATAATTCGTAAACTAGTCCAATTCCCACACTAGGAACAAAACTTGAAATAAGTGCATCCATGCAATGACCGGCATCATAGATTGAGTTTTTAGAACTGCCTATGCAAGCATTAAAGGGCTTAAGAATTTTTTTTACCCAAATCTCTCGTCTCGAAGAATCTTGAACACCTTTGCTGGATAAAATTTTATCAGCAATTCCTCCAATGAGTTTATCGCCTAGAAATTCGAAAAATTTAATCAACTTAGCATCTGACATATTTGTGCCAAGAATAGAATTTTTTCCATCGGTAACAATGTTATCGATAAAAGTCTCAAGCTCAGAATTAGAAGAAAACATTCCGCTAAGGTCTTTGTTATAAGGTGCAATCTTATCCTTTACTACTTTTTTTACATCATAATTAACGAGATCTCCCGCAGTAACAATGATTTTTGATTTCAAGGTCTGGCTTGAAGAAGATTCACTCTTATAGGGCATAGGGGTGATAAGTGAAATATTCTCCACGATCTCAGCTTTCAGGTCGAATGTTGAAGTGATAAAGATAAATAAAGCGAGAAAAATTTTCATTAAGAGTTCCTTTAATAGGCAATTAATGATTTAACGGCATTTGTTGGACTTGGCTTTAAATAATGTGGGGCCAAAAGGTGACTAATTTTCTTGCTTGATTGTTAAAAGTCTTACTTCTTTAGCGGTTTGGTCGACTATTCAGAAAGTGAGTGTTAGTAATATTAAAAAAGTCGGAATAAATTCGACCATACAAAAAATGAGGAAAATATGAGAATACAGACATTGCTTAAGGCTTCTTTGCTCTCAACACTTCTTGCTCTTGCTAGTTGTGGAGGTGGAGGTAATTCAGCGAAATCGACTTATGGTGCTTACTCTTCTCCAAATATTCTTGCCTCTGAATTTGTCTCTTCACTCAATAGCGTCGATGGAACTTACTCGAGTTCGATTCAACTTTATACTAATCAAACTTTGAGATCGATGCTTCCAGGCCAGGAGAAGTGGTTTGTCATTTGGGATGCTAAATTCAGTGAATATAAAGCAGTAAGCTTAAACTATGTGCGCTCAATTGTTTATTATGATTATTACTCTAATAATAATGCAGTAGCTTCTGAGTTTAGATCAATTGAGAGAAGTGATATTCTTGCCGGTCAATTGAATGGTGATACTTTTGGTAATGATTATGAAGTTGTCGATTACCATTCGAGCACTGGCTATTATGAAGGAAGAAATTCTGGATATCTCTATGAAGATGAAGCGGGCTCAACAGATGTTAGCTTACTTGCAAAAGAAAAAGAACAAGCTAAGTTTTATGAAAAAGCAGCCAAAGTTTCATTTGTTTATAATGTTAGTTTAGAAACTTCTATGTCAATGGTTACTCTAGGAACAAAGATTGAAAAAATGTTATCTCACGGAAATGGTGAACTAACAAAAGATGATCAAGCTGCATTGTTAACAGATTTAAAAGGATTAACTGGCGTGAGTATTGCTGAAATCCAAGCAGCAGCAAATGATTCAAAAGTTAAAGAAGATGTTCTTGCAAAAGTCGCTAAAAAGATTGGAACAAGTTCACAAAATTTAGAACAAAAATTTCTTCCAGAGGTTTTTGGGATCACACTCTAAGCTTTTCAAAATGAATAGATCGTTATCAAAAAAGCCGCTTTTGCGGCTTTTTTTTTGCTTTGTAAAAAATACATTTATTGTAGTTAGAGCGCATCTTTTAATATATATTCCGGCCGAGAATCATTTCGTGGAGTTAAAATGCTAAAGATAGTCTCATTATTTCTTGTTTGTTTTTTTGCAACCGAGACAAATGCCTATTTAGTCACTAGTTATAACAATCAAGTATTGAGCTACGACAAGCCAACAAGAATTCTTATTGCGGGCAGAGGGGATGAACTTGGCACTCAATTTCAAGAAGTCGCCCGAGGAAAAGCTAAAAAGTACCTCGAACAATTTCCAGGTCAGCAAATTATACTTTTAGCTTCTGAAGAACCAGGTATTGATAATATTAGTCTGCTTCGCAAGTGGGACTTTTTTCTTCAAAGAAATTATCATTCAACATTTGATGGTCGAGTTTTTGTCGATGAAGTTGAAAAATTTAAAAAGATTGCCTCAATAGATATTTTCAGTCACAGTTCTGCACAATTTGGAATCCATCTTGATGGAAAAACTCACCGTTTAACAACTACAACAGAAAATTTAGATAGGCTTATTGGTCATTTTATGACTAATGCTTACGTCATTCTTCATGGATGTAATGCAGGATTTAACCTCGCACCTTTTCTTTCAACGATGTGGGGTGTGCCTGTAGCAGGGGCACTGACTTCAACTAATTTTCAAAAACTTCATAGTGATGGTCAGTTTTATTTAACAGAAGAGGGATTTTATCCAAGTTCCGATTGGGCAAAAAGCAATGCGCTCTCTTTTAAGAATGAAGTTAATTGTAATGCTGGAATGTGTTTGAGATTAAAGCCAGATAATAATGGCTATACAGGATTTTGGGGTGAATACAACGATGGTGGATTGCCATTTTACAAATTTTTCTGCACAAAAAATTCTCAGGTAGATTGCACGAAAGCGATGGCCCAATCGCTTCTAAGTTTCGTGGGAAATTCCAAAATTGATAAAAATTCTAGTCTTGATGATTACAAAAAAGTAGCTTTCGATTTTTTATGCCCGATTAGTGCCAAAAAAGATTTGAGAAAAGAATGCGAAACTAATTTGGAATCAGCTCTCGTTTCGGGGGATTTTACTTATAATCCTTTTAATAGAACTCAAGTCGAATGCGATTTTCATGGTTGTAAGGCTAAAATTAAGTGTCAGACAATTTTTATAACAGGTATCATTAAACCTGGTACATGCACTTTGCTAAATCAATTTGATGGCAAGTCGACAACTTTAGTTAGAGAGTTTAAAGCCTATCTTGAAGGCTATAAAAATTTAAAAAATTAGATCAATCCTAAATGCCTGCAGGCTATTTATTTTAAGCCAAAGCAACTTCAAGATTTAGTTCCTCTAGTCTTTTTAGAAGTAGTGAGATTTCTTGATAAATATCGGCATTTCGATTGTTGTTGGCCTTGATCTCTTGCTCGAGTGAAGTTATTTTCAAAGTAAGGGCATCGATCTCATTTTGCTTTTGCTGCTTAAGAATTTTTTGATCAATAGCTTTAGTTGTTAGAGTTTTATTGCTTGGAAAATTAAATTTTTTCGTCGTTAGTTCTGGATTATTTCGAGCCTCAGCCTCTAAGAAAGCGCTTCTTTCTTTTAAATTCTTAGGTAGATCAGCAGATTTTACCACGTAAATTCCTAAACCCGTCAATACAGTTATCATAGCAATTAGCTCTAGCATAATGCTCCTCTCTTGTGATGAATAACAGTCATGGCCTGTGGTATATTAACTTAAAAAGAGATTCCATTGGGGGGGAGAGAAAAACTTTCACTATTGGACAACAATTGTCTAAATTCTAAACGATTCTGTCCGTTCCTTATTTCTGAGCAATTTTCATGCAGTTAGGTAAGCTTTAATTTTTATTTAGCTCTAAGACAATTTTTGGGCCTATTAGAAATCACAATATCAATATTACTTTTAAAGGCTTTTTTACAAGCTGAAGCAAACAATTCTTGAAGCTTTGGTAATTTTGAAAAATGCCAAGCGTCTTCTGTCACGATTTTATTTTTAGCATGAATTTTGTCTATAAATGCTTGGCTTCTAGAATTATTGTTCAACTCGATAATTAATAACTCATCATCTTGATCCAGTGCCCAGTCAAGTTCCTCAGAGTTATTAACAGCGTAGAGAAGGGCGACTTTTGGATCATATCCGTGAGCTTCAACAAATTTCTCTTTATTGCTTTGAGTTTGAAAATAAGTCCATGAATAAGAATTATATTTTTTTACAAGCTCGAGAGCTGGCTTGATTGATTCAAAATCCTTAAATTCTGCATCAACAATAATTTTTCCACTCGACCATTGAAGCACTTCTTCAAATCGTGGGATATGAGCTCTGTGATCTAACCTAAATTGACAATTTTTTAACTCTTCATAGTTTTTTTCTCGAACTGGCCCTTTGCAATTTGTCCAGGTATCTAAGTCGTCATCGTGATAAACCACTACAATACCATCTTTGCTTAGGTGCAAATCCATTTCTACGATATCTGCTCCAGAGTTTAAAGCTGCTTGAAATGCATCCATTGTGTTTGGGAAGTGACCACTAAAGAGCCCACCTTGATGAGCACCAACAATTCGCCCTGATAATCTATTCTTTAAAATAGCTAGACCATCTTCGGCCATAACAATTTTAAGGTTTGAAAATATTATAAAAAATAAGAGGAAAGATCTCATTAACTGACTCCAAGAAAAATCAAGTGATTTATAGATTTAAGCAGGAGTTTATTTTTATGACAATTCAAAAAATGAGCACAAGCAATTTTCATTTACAAATATCTTATATTTTAAAATGATAATCAATTAGTCATTTTTTTAATGTTGCCCAAATGACGCTAAGTAGGGATTTATTGGAAAGTAGAAGGAGTTCATATTGTATGTTGGGATATTACTTCTTCCTCTTGCGACCATTAATTTATTTTTAAATAGGCACTGCATAGTTAGTGCCTGTTTCAATGAAGTCAAATTACTATTTTAGTTCGTGAAGAAATTGAAATTTCTATTTCTGAATTGAGGAGCCCTTGTTCATCTCAAAAGAATCAATTAGAGCACCTAGCTCGTCAATTTGAGGTTTAGCCTCGCGCTTAGAATCGTTTATGTTTGTATTGCTTGCAGAGTTCACTGGTGCTGCACCAAAATTTTTTGAGCGATTGATATCTTTGATGGATTCATGATTTTCATTTTTGGAGAGAAAATCAGAAAAATCTAATTGAGGGCAGCGCTTAGAAAGAAAAGTGTACATCGCCTCGTTGCTTTTATAGCGCAATTCTACATTATCTTTACTAATGATATTAAGATCGGAATTAATCATCTTGCAAGTTTTGCCATTTTTATCAGTTATAGTGACTACCGCATCTTTGTTTAAAGTCGGGGTGTTGCCCTGACGGTAACCAAGATCGACTACAATCCCATTAGAAAAACTTTCAATCTCAATTCCGCTTTTGTTTTTAGAATTAACCTGTCGATCAATTTTCATTTTTAGTTGAGGTGAACTCAGGTGGCCGTTTTGATCAAAAATTAAATCCGCTCCGCTAGGATGTTTAAAGCTTAAATGAGTGGCATCAGCTTCTTTAATACTTTTATCAGTTTTCAGTGGGAAAAGATAAAAGACTCTCACTCCCGTGGAGTTAGAATTAGTGGTGCCGGGAAAATTACTGAAGACTTGAATCAATCCTTCATCTGTAAAAGTGAGATTGCGATACGATGCCGAGTCCACTCGATCAGCGCCAATCATCATTCGACAAAACATATCTTGATATTGAAATCCGTTGCCGTATTTACCATTGTTATTTGGACAATCTTTGGCAAAAAGTGTGATGGTGAATAAAAGTGAAATGAAAAAAATGGTGAGTTTTTGTGCTTTCATTTAATGATTATATCTTGATAATGGTGCCAACGAAAGCTTAAATAAGATGCTCCTTTTGCTAACTGTTTTAATCAAATATACGGAAAAATTGATTCTGTAGCAAAAACTTCAGCTTATATTTAGAATAGAATAATGAAAAACCTATCTTTTTTTATATTGCTTTTATTTTTTATAGCCACATCACTTCAAGCAAAAATGATTGAAGGAGACTATGACCTAAACAAAGGTCCTAAAGAATGTCCGATTGGTAGTCTTATGGCCATAAATAATCGCATAATATTTGGCACACGCCATGTATGGATTATAAGCCAAAAAGAAAACGAGGATCATAAAGAAGTGGTTGAGGGTGGCTGCACCTATATCACCAGGTTTAAAAATTCAGCAACCTCGATAGTAATTAAAACTATGCGCTCATCTTGTCCTCATTCAAATGAAAATGCATCGATAAGTGAAGAACTGCAATTTAAAAATAATCAATTAATTTATATGTTCGATTCTGAAGATGATCACAACAAAAAAATCTCTTTTAGCTGTGAATATAAAAAGAATATTATCAAATGAAGATTTTTTTATTAATCACCATTTTTTGTATGAAAGCTTATGCCGTCGACTATGAGGCCTGTAACTCATCTGGAGAGCTTGGATTAAAAAAATGCCTTAAAGAAGTCGCGGCCTCGACTCGATCATTTGGCAAAGCTCCTTGGACATGTTCGCCTCAGAGTGCTGAGAGAGCTTCTCACAATTCCCCCGATTACCCTCCACTTACCAATGCGTTTAATCGAGATGGTGCTCGCTGTGAATCTTTTATTAGCAATCAAAGCAATATTGGTTTTGGTCCCTATGGAATGGTGATTATAGAATACTTAAATCAAGAAAATTCTAGTTCTGTTTTCTTTAATCAAAATTTACCAGGCATGACCGAAGGAATTAGCGCCTGTCCAAATTGGAGTAACATGAATCTAGAAGAAAAAAAACATTTTTGGGTTTGGGTTATGGCCTCTATTGCCCATGTTGAATCCAAATGCATTGCTCATGTTAGAAATACTAACGGAACCAATGGAGTTGCTGCAGGATTTTATCAAATTGACGAACGTCCTTCTAACCGCAGTTGGCGCGGACCCAATTGTGGTGTAAGCAATATTCTTGATCCCAAATCAAATATTCGTTGCGGATTAGATATTATGAAAGAACTTCTTAGCGGAACACAAGGCAGCTACAAAACTAATGGCGAGCTTTGGGGAACAAAATCACGATCATACTGGGAACATTTACGCAAAAAAAATGGCGGCAAAATTGCTCAGCTTATCAAAGAACATCCACATTGTTCGCGTACTTATTAAATATTTTGTAAAATAAAATTTCCTAGCGAACTAATGTTAAGCTATTGGTATGAAATTTTTCTTTGTTGACTAGTGATGGAGCAAATTCCTAAAGTTTTGTAACCAGGCTAAACCTTTTTTTTAAAATTGGTACAACCATGGGGATACTATGTTGGGTAAAATTAGTTTTTTAATATTAACAACTTAGGAACAATTTCAAGAAGTTATTCTATTTTTCATTTCAGTATTTTTCATCCCATTTCATCATATTTAATGGACACACCAGACCAAACCGGACCAAAAAGGGTGTTTGTCTGGTCTATCTTTAGACAGTCAATATCGTGTAGCATATATAAAGGAAAGAGCTTATGAAACCAGCGGATTTAGTACTTTGCTCAATACGTCCTACTTGGATTAACTCCTATCAGATAAAGAAGATAGAAGTTGATCTAAGGCATATCAACTATGGCCTGGATCAGGTTAAAGGGGATGGCAGTAAGGCACGTTCTAATTTTACGATTGAGGATATTATTTTATTTTTTGATCCTTTGACAATCTTGAAATCAACGCTTCAATCGACGGAGATTGGGAATATTTTGTAATTGATAAAGCTTTTTTTGATAAAAGAAAAAATACAGAATAGTTTTCTGTATTGATAAAAATAGTCCGCATATAAGCGGCATCATCACATTGTTTCAAGTAAAGAGGAGTAATTTATGAGCTACCCAGATAAAGAAAGAATTTTTAAAGTTTTAGATAAAATCAAGTCAGGTAAAATTAAATCTACTGAAGTTGTAGATGCCTCGGCTTCTCCGATAGATAAAATGAAATTTAATATCTGCCAGCAGATTTTAAAATTTAAAAGAGAGAAAGATTATTCAAATCTTGAGTTGTCGGAAATAATTGGTGTTGGACCAGCAGTCGTGAGTCGAATTTTACATTGCCAAATTAGTAAATTCAAAGTTGATTCTCTTCTTGGGTATTACTTTTCATTGGTGATAAGTTCTAAAAATCCAAAGTTACTTAAACAGTTTAATGAAGAGCTTTCTGATTTCTTAAAGGATGAAGCAGCTTAGCAAGTGGCATGAGCATTCAAAAATAGTTCTGCTGTTGCAGGTTAAGGCTGTTTTACCTGATTTTATGAAAATCCACTCACTGGGTGGAGAATTGCCCTAAACTGATCCACTGCGTACCTAGGATAGCCTGTCTTTTAGCATCAATGTTGAAAGGCAACCTGCCTTTTTTTTGCTTTTTTTTCTGTGGTACTCCCAAGCTAAAATGGGACAAACCAGACCAAACCAGATCAAAAAATAGGGTTTGCTCTGGTCCATTTTCGAAAATAAGCCGTGAGACCGAGCTTGTGGGCAGAGATATGACCAATTTGGAACTTATTTTTAAAGTTGATTTTTTTCGTTTTAAATCTAAAATATTAAGGAGTCCTATGGCAAAAAAAGTTGCTTTGTATTGCAGAGTTTCCACAGGTAATCAATCAACAGGACTTGAAGCGCAGGTCAGGGCGCTGAGAGATTATTGTACTAGAAATAACGTTACTGACTACATCCTGTATGAGGATGAGAACCAATCAGGGGTTAAGCAATCACGGCCGGCACTTGATAGAATGATGAAAGATGTTCGTGAAGGTTTGATTGAAAAAGTAATTGTCTATAGCTTTAGTCGTTATGCCAGAAGTGTGACCCATCTACTTCGGGCTTTAGAAGAGTTTAAAAAAATGGACGTTCCAGTCATCCATATGAGCTGGAACGCGATCTTATAGCTGAAAGAGTTCGGAATGGATTGATAAACGCGAAAGCAAAGGGAATTCATATTGGCAGAGTGAAGATGCGCGACAGTGATCTTATAAGAAAATTACTATCTAGTAAAATGACTTATCGAGAGATTGCTAGGATCGGAAAATGTTCCACTGGCGCAGTCAGCGCAGAAGTGCGAGCGCTAAAAGCAGAAGCAATAATTAATGAAAAAAATAAAGCACTAGAACAAGCACTCTTGCCAAAGTTAGAAGTTAAGCGCTCATGGAGCGAAACAGATACAATAGTAGTAGATAATAATTACCAAGGACACGACTTCAGTTTTGTAGGCCAAGGTATGAATCTAGAGCTTGAAAAATAAATTTTAATAATAAAGGTCATCGTGAAAGCGATGGCCTTTTTTTTGATCCTTGTATGTAATATTTAGGTTGCTCAAGGAGCAATCGCCACCTGAGAGTAACATGTTATGGATAATTCAATTTTAAAGAAAATAAAGAAATCACCCTTTGATGCTGAATATGCAAGTACAAAGGGAGTTAGTAGAAGGATGCTTTCGTATTATGTAAAGTCCGGGAGATTGGTTCGGCTCTCTTATGGTGTCTATGCTTTCTCAGATGAATTGGGGTTTGATTTTGAAGGCATTATAAAGGAGAAATTAATTCAAGCTCCCCAAGCAGTCATTGGTTTATAAACTGCTCTCAAACTTTACGACTTAACAGATGAGGCACCGGCCAATATTGATTTGATGGTCCCAGAATCAAATGTACCTAAAAGAAAAATGGATGATGTTAAACTTCATTCTGTTAAGGATCATTTATTCAAAGAGGGGATCACTAAAATACGTGGCATTCCTGTTACAACTCTAGAGCGGACAATCATAGATATTTTACGAAAAAAAGGAACTCCGAAAGAGGGACGTACGATTATCGTGGAAGCCCAGAAAAAAGGCATGCGTATTAATTTTTCGAAGTTAGAGCATTACGCTACCATCTTTAGAGTAAAATCAAAATTTGAAAGTATCATGGTGAACATGTGACCGTTTGGAAGCCAAATTTAATTCGTGAAAGTTTAATACAAAAATCTAAAGAGCTTGGCCTAAGGCTTCCACAGATGCAAATGCTACTTGCCCAGGAGCGTTTCTTGGCCCGACTTCTCACACTAGACGAAGGGAAGCACTTCATTTGGAAAGGCGGAAGCTTGTTTTTAAGAGAGTATTCCACTCTTCAGACTCCTAGATATACTGTGGACATCGATTTACTGCTAAAAGGAATTGATTTTTAAAAAACTTCCAGCATTTTAAATAAGGCTTGTGATATTTTATTGGAAGATGGATTTGAATTTAATGAGATTATTTCTACTCCGATGGAACGAGAGACTCCCTATGGTGGAGACCGATTTCAAATCAAGTGGAAAATGTTTGGGAAGTCTCAATCAGAAACTTTAAAGCTCGATGTATGCGCCGGAGATGTTGTCACTTCTATAAAAAAAGATTTTTCTAAATTAAGTATTCTACCTGATTGTGATGATTTCAATCTTTCCGCAAATATTTATCCGGCAGAATTTATTTTTGCAGAAAAACTAGAAACTCTTTTTCGATTTGGTACAGGAAACACTCGTTGCAAAGACCTTATCGATCTTTGGTCATTGACCACGTTTAATATGGACGATGCTAAACTTCAAAAAGCAGTGAAGGCATGTTTTCTAAACCGCTCACAGGTTTTCTCTCTAAAGAGACTTGAAGAAATATTACATGACGATTTTTTATCAAGAATATGAAGCGTCTTGCAGAAGCGCACTTCCGCGACCTTGAGATACCGGAAATTTCGGTGATAAATGGCGATATCATCAAATACTCAAGGGCCAGGCTTAAATAGGTTTATCCGGTTAAAATCGGAAAGTAGGGGATTTTTACCGGCCGGTAGCGTTCTAGCAGACAAAGTTCTTAAGCCTTGCTGTCTCTATTCGCGAACAGTTCAACAACAATCAATAGGTTAGAACCATTAACTTCATAACTGATACTGTTAGTCAGCCAAAGACGGATTTAATTTTTATCGAACTTGTGCCGAATAGTTTTAAGCAAATAATGTATGAACTACTAAAGGACACATACAGCGATGAACACATTTTTAGAAAAATTTATGCGACTACTTGTTATTAACTTAGTTTGTTTTTCGTTGATTACCAATTGCTTTGCCACGATGCCAGAAAATCAAATTAAGGGAGAAGAGTTAATTGCACTTGCAAAATATATAAACTCCAGTAAAAAATCTTTTAAAGATGCAATCGATTCTTTTAATAAAATTGATCCCAAAAAGGAAAAAGATCTAAACGCCTATCTCGCCGCTAACCCTTCTATGCAAAATTTAATTATGCCACAGGTTACAGTTGAAAATGACTCTTTAACTATTATGGTGGATGGACAAAAAATTATTTTTACTATTTATGAAAATGGCCAATTGACTGTATCTGTTGGTGGAAAAAATATACGGCCAGATTTGAGTTTGCCCTTTAATCAAATGGAAAAAAAATTATCTAAAGAATTGAGCACCGTAAATCAATTTTCTCTGCTGAACCTGCTTATTCCTAATGCATATGCCATTGTAGGTGTAGTAATTGCAGCGCTTTTGCTTGCTATTCCTGTAATCGTAGGAGCAAGTATTTTATTTTTGAAAGAACCGGGAGATTACTTAGTAAAGGAATCGGAAAAAGTATGTAGTGAATTAAAAGACGACAGTGGAGCTGTAACTAATCAAGATTTTGCTAACTTCAAAAAGACTTTTCAGAAGATGTCAGAGATATACACAAAGCACTGTGTGCTTCAAAAGGACTTCTATGAAAAAACTTGTAAAAAAATTCCTGTAGTCGTCAAATGCATGAAAGGGATTATTGAGAGAGAAGATAAAAAGATGGTAAATGATTCATCGCGAGGAATATTGAAACCAAAAAATTCTGACGGTGCTACTGAAAAAGAACGTTCCTTTAACGATGGAAAAGCTGTTCAGAAATAACTAGTTAAAAATTAAAACCTTGTTCAATTAAACGAAGAATTTCGAATTATCATTTATTCTTAAATGCCCCGAGATCTTTATGGTCTCCGGGCATTTAAAAAATCAAAAAAATAATTTATTTTCTCACTTTCTTGTCAAATGGATTTGAATACT
>CANFNL010000021.1 GCA_947448205.1 Bacteriovoracaceae bacterium | reverse complement strand
TAAAAAACAAAATATATTTCATATTCTAGATTGTAAGAGTGAAAGATTTTCTTGTAAAGAATGCCTCGCAAAGGTATAGTCAATCTCTAACTCACTAGAGGTGAAGTAAGGTGTAAGTCCTTCACTGTCCCGCAACTGTAAAGTCAGATCCTTCTAATGAGTTTTTTTATCCCGAGGAGGAATCTATGTCTTTCGATATATCGATAGAGCTTTGTCTTAAATATACAATACTGTGCCTAATTATGTTTTCAAATAGTGCTTTTGCCGAAGACATCACCCTTATTACGGCCGATCGAATTACAACAAAAAAAGAAAAATCCAGCACCGAAGTCGATCTTTTTACTTCAGAAGATATTAAAAAGAATTCCACTTATAGCCTCGTTGAATTACTTTCTCATCAAACTGATCTAAGTATCATTAGCTCTGGTCCTAGTGGTTCGAATTCAAGTCTCTTTTTAAGAGGAACAGACTCATCTCATGTACTAGTCATTATTGATGGAATCGTTATGAATGATCCCAGTAATCCTAACCGTCAATTTGATATAGGACGCTTGAGCTTAAACAATGTGGAAAAGGTTGAAATTCTCAAAGGTTCACAAGGGCTTGCTTTTGGATCAAATGCCATTGGTGGTGTTGTAGTTATTACAACCAAAAAAGCTTTAAAAAACATTTGGAGTGGCGAAAATTATTTTGACTATGGCACTTTTAAAACAGTAAATGCAGGAGGAAATATTCAAAGAAAATTTGAACAATTAAACTTCTCCTTTGGCACTGACTTTATGACTACAGAGGGATTTTCTGCGGCAAACAAAACGCAAAATCCCAATGCTGAAAATGACAGTGATCAAAGATTAACTCTAGACACTAATATGAGTTTGAATCTTTATGAGCATAATTTATTGGAGCTAAAAATTCGCTATGTTCACAATTGGGCAGACTTAGACAAAGGCGGTAGTACCGGAAGTGATGATCCCAACGATCGACAAAAGGAAGAAGAACTCTATTCAAAAATAGCTTATACTAAAAATTGGAATTCGGGAACTGCTCAAACTCTATTTATGCACACACGAACTACTCATTATCGTTTATTAGAAGTTTGGCCTGATAATCAGCACCCTGAAAATAGCTTTAATACAACCAAGGGAGAAAATAACACCTTCTCTATTAATCACACTAATTACTTCAACGAAAAACTTACCCAAAATATTAATTTTGATTTTCAACACGAAAAGGATCAATCACAGCACTACAATCAGAACTTCAGCACATTTATTTATCATCAATATGAATTACCCAAGACTATATTTAATTTTGGTTTGCGCTTAGATAAAAACAGAATCTTCAATGAACACCTAACTTACAAATTAGCAACTGGTTACAAACTAGACTCTGGAATTGCTCGCCTTTCTTATTCCACTGGTTTTAGAGCTCCCTCTATCAACCAACTATATGATTTAAACGTCGGAAACAGATTCCTTGATCCAGAAACTAGCTCAGGTTATGAGTTAAGCTTTGATCAATCTTGGTTCGAGCTATTCAAAACAGAAACTTCACTTTTTTATACTCATCTTAATAATCGTTTAAGCTACGACATTAACTTCAGAAATATTAATGCTGGCGAAGCTGAAATTTTAGGATTAGAGCAAACCACTGCTTTCAAGCTAAGTAGTGAGCTCGATGAAAGACTCTCCTTCACGTTCTTAAAGACTCGCGACTTAAAACGAGGCACAAGGCTTCCTAGGAGGCCTAATATCAACATCAAAAACCACCTTATATACAAATACAGTAGTAAACATTTAGTTTCGACAGAGCTTTCTTTTACTGGCAAACGCCTTGATATCGATAACAATGGGAGCGATGTGGGAATGAAATCTTTTTGCCTGACAAACCTTAACTACCGCTACATTATGAATGCAAAAAATGAGTTTTACTTTTCAATAAAAAATATATTCGATAGTGAATATGAAGAAGTCTATGGCTATGGAACCGGTGGAAGAGCTATAACGATGGGCACCCGTTATAGCTTTTAAGTCATATTAGGATCCATCGCATCCCTAACACCCTGACTAATTAAGTTCAAAAGAGTTAAAACACTAAAAAGTGCTAACGACGGATAAAAAGCTAACCACCAAGCAATGGTGTAATTTTTTTGAGCCTGGGCCAATAATTCTCCCCAACTTGGAGTTGGCACTTGAAGACCAAAACCCAAATAGTCTAAGGCGGCTAATCCAGTAATTGAAGCCGCAATAGTAAATGGGGCGAAGGTAATAATAGGCGTAAGAGAATTTGGTAATATGTGCTTAAAAATGATACTGAAATTCGATGCTCCTAAACCACGGGCAGCTTCAACGAACTCTTTATTTCTATTTTTTAAAAACTCTCCACGTACATAATAAGAAATATTAATCCATGCAAAAAGACATGAAATAAAAATTAATAAAAGCAAAGATGGTGTGAAAATAGAAACTAAAATAATGAGTAAAAAGAATTGAGGCACTGTACTTAATACTTCTACAATCCTCTGACCAATGAAATCTACTTTTCCACCAAAATACCCCATCACTCCGCCGAGAGTTGTTCCTATAATTAAACTAATAAACCAGACGGCAACCGAATAAGTGATGCTGTACTTAAATCCATAAAGGACTCTGGTAAAAACATCTCTTCCTCTATCATCTGTACCAAATAAATTTTCAGGACTGGGCTTGGATGGATAAGACTCAACCTTAGAATTGCTCTCGTATGGGTCCCATTGAATCATTGGCCAAAGTGCAAAATCGCCCTTATCTGCCTCAATTTTTAAGTGTCGGTAATCAACATCAAGAGCATCATTTATGCCAAATGAGTCTGCGCTATAGTCTTTAAAAATAGGAAAAAAATAATGCCCGTTTGATTTTAAAACAATAGGGCGGCTATTAGCTAAAAAAGGAGATAAAAAGGTTGCCACCAAAAAAAAGAGCAAAACAAGTGAGGAGGCTACCGCTGCCTTATTTTTTTTAAAGATCCGCCAACGTTTTCGACTAAGTTCATGGGTAAAAATCATATTTGATATCATTCGAAATCAATCCTTGGATCTACAACAACATAGGCTAAATCACTTAGTAAATTTCCGATTAAAAGCACAACGCTTTCAAGAAACATTATCCCCATGATGACGTTGTAATCACGTTGTAAAATAGACTTATAACTTAAAAGACCAATACCATCTAACTGGAAAATGCTTTCCAGTAAAAGAGCTCCAGTGAAAAACACTGCGAGAAATCCACCAATACCAGTTACAATGGGAATAAGAGCATTCCTAAGAGCATGTTTTAAATAAACTGTTTTTTCCGAGAGCCCCTTAGCTCTGGCCGTTCGGATATAATCTTTTTTTATTTCGTCTAGTAATGAGTTTTTCATAAGCATTGTTAAAACAGTAAATGATCCGATCATGTAACAAATTAGTGGTAAAACGAAGTGGTAGATTCGGTCTCCCACTTTTCCCCAAAAGGAGAGATCGTAGTAATTATCAGAATATAATTCTCCTATTGGAAACCAATGAAAAAAGCGTCCCCCGGCAAAGTAAACTATAAGTAGAATTGCTAACATAAAATCGGGAATAGAATAAAAAACGGCCAGAATAAAGCTTGTGATATGATCAAAAGTTGATCCATGCTTTACTGCTTTTGCGACTCCGAGAAGGACGCACACAGTATAAGACATAATTAAAGAGATAACTCCAAACTGCAATGAGACTGGAAATTTACTAGCGATAACGTTAAGAACTGGTTCTTCATAAGTAAAGCTCTCACCAAAATCTAGACGAGAAATATTTTTTAACCAAATCCAGTAACGGATATGAATCGGCTTATCAAAACCATATTGCTTTTTTAAAGCTGCGATAACTTCTTCAGAGACTGCACTACTTTTTGAGCCGCCACCGCTTTCACCATGTCCCCCACCGCCAAATTTAATCTGTTGAATTTTTTGTTCAATAGGAGAACCTGGCGCAAGGTTGATAATGGCAAAAGTTATTATAGTAACCCCGATCAAAGTCGGGATCATTATTAAAATTCTTCTTAATATGTAATTAAACAAAGAGGACTCCTATGGCTTAAGCCACCAGTAATTAGTCCCTAATTCATACTGGTAAGCATCTTTTTCTTTACCTACATGTTTTGAGTGAGCATAGAAAATATACTTAGAATTAAACATGAACAAATAAGGAACATCTTCAGCAATCAATCTATAAACTTCTCGAAGTCGCTTTACTCTCTCTTTTTTGTCCATAATAACTCGAGCTTCATCAATTAATTTATCTACTGTTGAATTTCTATAACTGACAAAATTTGATCCGGCATTGGCAATCGAATCCGAATGCCAAATTTGTTTTGGATCCCAATCGATATCTCCTCCTCCCCATCCAAGGCAAGCAGCTTCAAATTTTCTTTCGTCGATAAGTTTCAAGAAAGCATTCCACTCTACAAACTTAACTTCAATATTAACTCCAGATTTTTTTGCATCTTCTCTAAAAAGAGTAAGGTATTTTTCAAAATCTTTATTGGCATTGATAATTGTAAAACTTAATTGCGTTTTCTTTCCGGCAACAGTTTTAGATAGCACTGTCTCTCCTGGAGCCGATGACCAGCCATCTTCCTTAAGAAGCTTAAGCGCTAATTTTGGATCATATTCTATAGGCTTAACCGTTGGGTCAGCATACTCACTTTGCTGATACAATGGACCAGTTGCAGGAAGCGAGAGGTCATATAAAAACTTTTTAATCATCTCTCTTCGGTTAAAAAGGTGAGCGATTGCAAGTCTAGTTTTCTTAGAAGAAAGCATTGGGTTGGTAAGATTGAAGGCAATAAAACCGTAACCGCGAGCTTGCTTATTTTGAGTCTTAACTTTTAAAACTTCTTTACCCCATTTAGGTCCAGAAGTTTTTTTCATATACTCTTCTGCCCCAAGGCCAATATAATCTAAATCACCATTTTCAATTCTTTGTATGGCAACATCAATCTCAGAAATAAATCTCATATTAATAGCATTAAAGTTATAAATTCCTTTTTGGTTTGGATCATTTTTTCCCCACCAGTTAGGATTGGCTTTAAGGATGATCCCCTTGGCACGGTCAAATTCCGAAAGCATATATGGACCAGTTCCAACAAGCGTTTTGTTAAGGATTTTTTCTTGCTCCTTAGAAGGATCTTTATAGAGATGTTTGGGAACTATAAGTAGAGAATTTGCGACTTGGTTAAAGTTATCAAAGTAAGGCTTGCCAACAATGAATTTCACTTTATTGGGCCCTGTAATTTCAACTGATTTTATATTTTCAAAATAAGATTTCTTATCAGCTGTTTTATATTTATTTGATGGATCCATAATGGCATCGAAACTAAACTTTACATCCTCAACTGTAAGTGGTTTTCCATCGTGCCACTTTACGCCATCGCGAAGCGTGAATTCAAAAGTTGAGCCGTCTTTGGCAATAACCCAAGAAGCGGCAAGGCTTGGTTACCAATCGCGAGTTTCTGGATTCTTATTTAACAAAGTTTCCATAACTTTAACTTGAACTTCTGAAGCGTAAAAATCGGTTGAAGAAAGTGCATTTAAAGTTGTCGGCGCCGCATCCATTTGAATTTTAAAAGTTCCACCCTTTGGGGCTTTTTGATTACCGATTGGGGCCGCATTGGCTAAAGCACCCATTAACATAATTAAAACTAACGCGTAAAGTTTCATAAAGTTTCCACCTTTTTATTAATTGCGTAAGTCTAGATTAGATGAATTCAATGATCAATTATTTTTTAAAATAGAGATTCGAATCAAGAGACCAACGATCGAGGGTGAGGTTTTCATCTTTTAGTTTATAAAGCTCAAGTTTTTGATCAATCTCGTCACGTCTTCTTTCAAGCTCTTTATAAGACCTTACGGCAAAAGTTTTGTCTTCATCCAAAGAATGAATCTCCTTTTGCCACTCGAGGTCGAGCTTATCCCTTAGTGTTTGATATCGTGCATTTATTGCATTGACTCTATCCATATGGGCTTTTATTTCTTTGTCCTTAACATCCAATTGGCCCAAAACCGCCAAGCGCTTCTTTAACAAGATTGTAACAACTTCTCTTCCCATCGTCACATTATTAAATAAATCTTCACTGTAAAATTTAAAATAGGCTCCTGTGGTAAAATACAAATATTTCTCACATGAAGTTATTTCAGGAATTTTTACGAGTAGGTAATCACTTGTCCGACCTAGAATATAACCCTTACATTTTTGTGAATTGTTTTTTTCATCCCAAAACTCAATTTTATCTTTTGGGTTTAAGTATTTAATATTTTCAAAATCAACCTTTACACGAACAATAGAGATATCTTTATTTATGCGAGAGAGTCTTCCGGAAAAAAAACCTTCTTCCGCCAATTCGGCACGACTATTCTGAACAAGCCATAAAAGAAATAAACTTAAAAATATTAGACGTGAAAAAAATTTCATAGAGTTATTATCTCAAGCTCTTGCCGTTCGTCTAGTCGGCAAAAGGATATACTTGAGTTTATCGATTGATTACTTTAGCTTAAGCAAGAAGTAATTGCTGGAATTCTCAGCTTGGAATAATAAAACGTCATACCAATTAAGAATTGAGAGTACCTCTTTTAGGCTTTTCTGATCTTTAAGTATGATTAGGCTTCCTTTGGTTTTAATTTTTTTCATAATATTTGAATCGCGGTCTAAATTATCACTTAATAGAATGTTTACTCTCCCGTCAAATCCTTTTGATTCTTTAGCTCCTTTTGAATTTAGCAATGCTTTAAAATGCACATCAAAATCCCCAGAGGAGTAATAAAAATTTTCATTTCTTCCTGTAGGTAAATGTTTTGTGACTTCCCCGAAAAAAAGACTCAAGGAATCTTTTCCTAGAATTACATCAGCTCCCTTTGCATTATGGGCAACTTTATAACCAGAAAGAGCCTCGTAACGTCCGACAGGTATGGGTTTCCTAGTTTGAGAAAGTGCAAAAGGTATGGAGAGCACAAGTGTAAGGACTGCAATATTAGTTTTCTGCTTCATCATTTTTCTTTTGAGTCTTTAAGCCAATCTCAACATCTATATAAAGATTTAAAGTCTCGAATAATTTTTCTAATTCTCTTACATGGGCGTGCACTTTATCTTCAACTCTATTAGGCATATCTTGAGTATGATTGAGATACCAACGCATTTCATCTACTTTGGAATAGAACTGATCTAGCCCCACAATTACTTCTTGCCCACACAACATTAAATCACGAATGGAAACGTTATCATAACGATTAGTAAAAACGGCAGGGAAATGATCGCGACTTCTCTTAAGAGAAAATTCATACATATATTCTGGAGACCTATACTTTATTCTTTCAAATAATCTTTGGGCATCAAGCTTTAATAGCAGTAAAATACGTTGGGCTTCTTCACTTATTTTTATTTTCATATTTATTATATAAAATTTTTAAGATTCATTATTCATCGATGGAAGTTTAGATCTTCTTCCTCCAGGCCATTCTATAGTTGTATTCTTATCACTGAAAAAGTCCACTGCAATAGTCATTGCCACTTGTTTTAAATTTTGTGGCAATTGAAAGTTTCGGTACATATTTTTATTTTGATATTTAGTCGCATCTTCAATTTCAGAAAATGAATTTATATCAAAAAGTGAAATTCGCCCTGCACTCATCGCCGAATTCAAAAAACTTTTTCTTACTTCATTAAAGCTAAAAGCAGATGATAAGTCATTGCGTATGACTACTAAATATTGTTTTTTATTTTTATCCAAAACTTTAAGATCTTCTCCTGCAATGGGCAGCAGATTAATATTTATTTTACTAAGAACATCCGACAAGACATAGAAGTTATTGTCGAGCTCTAATTTAGTCTGCAAAAAAAATATGTAGTTAATGGGTGTAATTTTTTCATCTTTCATGCCTTGCATTTCGGCAGTATTTGATAAAAATTTATACTTTTTTATCCTAGCGATGGAGTCTGTCTTTTTCGCCTTGATGATAAAACTATTGTTATAAATCCTATAAGCAATGATCCTATGAAGTTACTGGCCCCATTATGTGGAGCGCCCCCATTGCCCACTTCTTCAATTGTTCCACAAGCCGGGACTAATCCATTTTTTTCTGAACTCATAGCTGTATATGGAGAGGTATAGCCCGTTACTTGGCGTCTAATAGTCTCATCAACCACAGCGTTTACTCCATTTATATCGTCAGGCTGCAATGTCGTTAGCGAACTAATATTTGGCGCCATGATTGCGTTGGCATTTGTGTGGTCCAAGCCCAATGTATGACCAATTTCATGTAGAATTGTGGTCTTCAAAGTATTTCCCCAGTTTTGTCTGAGATAAGTCAAACTTCCATTTAAAATGATAATGGTCTGTTGAAAATATGTTCCTTGATTGAAGCGAATCGTTAACGCCAAAGTTTTAATTGGGTCATAGCCAGTTTCTGCGCCAAAATTATCTGACCATCTAATGTAATTTCCTGAATAGGAAGAGCTATTTTGCACTGGTGAAATATCCCATAAATTTTTTCCAACAACGGCTTCCCAATCTGCAACGGCTTGATTGGTGAGTGTCTCAAGCAAGTTGGAGTCGTTAGGATCTGTTGCAAATTTGCTCATTTGTATGGGGAAATTATGCCAATAATACCCTTTAACAAAATCCTGAGTGAATGAGTAGGCAATAGCCTCACTAGACAATAAAATGGCCATAAGTAAGAGGGGGATAATACTTACGACCAATTTTTTTGTGTGTATCATTTTTTACTTCCTTGTAAAAAAATGTCACTAATCTTTAGGCTTATATTCCATCCATAGAAAAGCCTATTGGAAAAATGAGAAAAATTATATTTTAGTTAATAAAGTTGCAGAACAAAGCCAACGATCGCGAAACTCAACAGTGTAGGTTTCTCCACTCTTAAAATCTATTGGCCCACCTTTAATAATTTGAATCTTTTTAGAAGCAAGGTCATTTCCCTTCAAGGTTTGAATAACCTGAAAATTTATTTCTATTTTAGGAAAATTTTCGGACTGAACATCTTCCACGTTAGTAACGGTAGCAATAAATTTTTCAGGACAAGGGCTACCTGTTTGAGAAGTCGCATAAAGTGAAGTTGAAAGAAAAAATAATGTTATTGTTAACGAAATTTTCTTAGCGACCAATCCTAGTCTTAACTTTTGCTTCATCCTAAAGCTCCTCAATCTTAAAAGATACTCATCGTCCTTGAAATTCCTTGGAGGTCAATCCTTGATCTCCTGAAATATGTAATTGCAGAGACTATGCCAAGAGTGATGTCTTGCTAACTTCTTGATTGCTGTTGTTCACTGGTGACGAAAAGCTCCTAAATGTTACAAGTAGGTGTCAAAAGAAAATGTGGGCCTTCAATATTTTGACTCTAAGGAATACTGACTGAAATTATTTCACTCTTCTATAGATTATAGTCTCCAATCCTTGAGATGATTCTGCTCGTTCGATCATATTATTAAATTTATCAATGTGATAACTTGTTAAAAAATGAGTTGGAATATTGCTAGGGACTGGAGTGCCATAATCAACTCTAATATCTAAAACAAAATCAGTAGTGGTGAAGGATGCTTTGCCAAATGCTTTCATTTTGCCTTCTTCTTGAATAACCCTTTCGATATTATCGGCAAGCAAAGTTTTTGAGCTATCTGCATCACTCCATACAGTTTGCTCACAATTAATCTGAGTGATTGAAATAAGGTTATCATCTTCATCTTTATATGTACCCGTCAGATTTGGACACGCCAAGAGTTGTAGAGAAAAAAGACAAAGTACGAATGTAATAAATGATTTCATATAAGACCTCGCGAAAGTTTTGATGCTAAATTAAATCACAAATGCTTAAACTTAAGCAAAGACAATAATTTAATTTTGTAGCGTAAATTAAATAGCGCCAACTTTAGTAAAATAAAAAAGGGAGCCCGAAAGCTCCCTTCTCTGTTTGAAATAATTTAGTGGGGTGAGGGCGATTACATCATTCCGCCCATTCCACCCATTCCACCCATTCCACCCATTCCACCGCCCATTGCGCCACCCATTGCAGGAGACTCAGCTTTAGGAAGGTCAGCAATCATAGTTTCAGTTGTTAGCATTAAGCCTGCAACTGATGCTGCATTTTGAAGTGCTGATCTAACAACTTTAGTTGGATCTACAATTCCAGCGGCTACAAGATTTTCAAATTTTTCATCGCGAGCATTGAAACCAAAGTTTACATCTTTGCTTGCTTTTACTTCATTAACAACAACAGATCCTTCAAGACCTGCATTTGTAGCGATTTGACGTAACGGCTCTTCAAGAGCACGTCTAATGATTCTTATACCAAAGTTTTCTTCTTCGTTGCGACCTTTTAGATCAGCTAGAACAAGTGAAGCATGAAGTAATGCAGATCCGCCACCTACAACAATTCCTTCTTCAACAGCAGCACGAGTTGCATTGAATGCATCTTCAACTCTGTCTTTCTTTTCTTTCATTTCAGTTTCAGTAGGAGCTCCAACTTTAATAACAGCTACACCACCGTCGATTTTAGCTAGTCTTTCTCTAAGTTTTTCTTTGTCGTAATCAGAAGTTGTTTCTGCGATTTGAGCTTTAATTGCACCAACTCTAGAAGTGATATCAGCTTTATTTCCATTTCCATCGATAATAGTTGTGCTTTCTTTATCGATAGTAACTCTCTTTGCTGAACCAAATACTTCAATCCCAGAAGTTTCAATCGACATACCTAATTCTTCAGAAATAACTGTTGCACCTGTTAAGATGGCAATATCTTTTAACATCTCTTTTCTTCTGTCGCCAAAGCCAGGAGCTTTCACCGCAGCAACTTGAAGAGTTCCGCGAAGTTTATTTACAACTAAAGTTGTGAGCGCTTCACCTTCGATGTCTTCAGCGATGATTAGTAGTTGTTTTCCAGATTGAACAGTTTTTTCCAATAATGGAAGAAGTTCTTTCATAGAAGCAATTTTTTTCTCTGTAATAAGAATATTACAGTTATCAAAAGCTACTTCCATTTTTTCAGGATTGTTAACAAAGTATGGAGAGAGGTATCCACGATCAAATTGCATACCTTTAACAACTTCAAGAACTGTTTCTGCTGTTTTTGATTCTTCAATTGTAATCACGCCGTTGTTTCCAACTTTTGCCATAGCTTCTGAAAGAAGTTTACCAATTTCTGTATCGTTGTTTCCAGAGATTGTTCCAACTTGAGAAATTTCTTCTGAAGTTTTAACTTCTTTAGACATTTCTTTCAATTTAGCGATAACTTTCTCAACTGCTGAATCAATTCCACGTTTTAAATCCATTGGATTATGTCCAGCAGAGACTAACTTAACACCTTCTCTATAAATAGCTTGAGCTAAAACAGTTGCAGTAGTGGTACCGTCACCAGCATCTTCATTAGTTTTTTGCGCAACTTCTTTTACCATTTGCGCGCCCATGTTTTCAAAATTGTTTTCTAATTCAATTTCTTTAGCAACAGTCACACCATCTTTTGTGATATGAGGAGCACCGAAAGATTTTTGAATAACAACATTTCTTCCCTTAGGTCCCAATGTAACTTTAACCGCATTAGCAAGTGCATTTACTCCGTTAAGAATAAGTGATCTAGCGTCTTCACTGTATTTTAATTCCTTAGCCATATATATCTCCTTAATTAATAAAATCTTTGATTAATGTAAAATTCCTAGAATTTCATCTTCTTTCATAACTAGAACTTCTTTGCCTTCAACTTTTACAGCTGTTCCAGAATATTTTCCGAAAAGCACAGTGTCTCCAACCTTTACTTCTAGCGCTCTCATTGAACCATCAGTCACTCTGTGACCAGGGCCAACAGCAAGAATTTTTCCTTGTGCCGGTTTTTCTGCATGGCTATCGGGAATGATAATTCCACCAGCAGTTTTTGTTTCTTCATCTAAACGTTGAATTACGACTCGATCTTGTAATGGTCTTAATTGCATAAGTTCCTCCCTAATAAAAAATTATAACAACAATGTGATAGCAAACAGATGAGTGTCAAGGTTCGTGGCTAAAAATATTGTCTAGCACAATGTCGCAATAGGCAATGTTACAAAAAACTCATTTTAAGTCATACCAATTAACGCCAATCCCTATATTTACCCTCAATGGCACGCGCAGATCAACAACTGTCTCCATTGCTTTTTTAACTAATTCTTTCATAATATCTAATTCTTCTTCTTCAACTTCAAATATTAGTTCATCGTGAACCTGCAAAAGCATCTTTGATTTTAATTTTCTTTCACTCATTTCCGCATCGATGTGAATCATGGCCAATTTGATAATGTCTGCGGCAGTACCTTGAATCGGACTATTGATCGCCATGCGTTCAGCCTGGGCCTTAATAGTTCTATTTTGAGAATGAATATCAGGTAAAAACCGTTTTCTGCCATGAAGTGTTTCGGCATAGCCATTTTGTTCGGCTTTATCTTTAAGCGTGTCTAAAAATGTTTTTATTGAACTAAAACGAGCAAAATATTTGTCGATATAGGCTTTGGCTTCTGTGCGAGAAATTTTTAATGTTGTTGCTAGTCCGAAAGAAGATTGCCCATACATCAAACCAAAGTTTACGGTCTTGGCCATAGATCGCTCTTTGCTCGTTACTTCAGTAAGAGGAATCCCCATCACTTCAGAAGCTGTTTGAGAATGTATATCTACATTTTCTTGAAATGATTTAAGCATAGTTGGATCTTCAGAAAAATGGGCCAGTAAGCGTAACTCGACTTGTGAGTAATCGGCCGATAATAAGACACGTCCAGGTTTGGCAATAAATGCCTTTCGAACCTTTTCTCCCATCTCACTCCGCACAGGTATATTTTGGAGATTAGGATTCGTGGACGAGAGTCTCCCTGTTTGAGCAACTGTTAAATTATAATTTGTATGAATTCTCTTAGTGGTGGGATTCACTAACTCAGGAAGTGCCTTCACGTAAGTTGAAAGTATTTTTCCATACTCACGATGTGTAAGTAATAACCCTGGAATTGAACTTATATTCATGCTGTCTAATTCTTCTAAAACTTCGGCATCTGTCGAGTAGCCCGTTTTGGTTTTTTTAATAACTGGCAAACCTAATTTTTCAAATAATAATCCCCCTACTTGCTTGGGTGAATTAAGGTTAATTTCAGTTTCGGCAACTTTAAAAATTTCTGTTTCTAATTTTTTTATTTCTGCGGTCAGTTCTAACTCTAGCTCTTTTAGGTAATTTGCATTGAGCGAAATCCCCACACTCTCCATTTTAGCTAGCACAGGAATAATATTGAGATCGATTGTAGTATATATTTCAGAAAGCTCTAATTCAGACATCCGTTTTTTAAAAATTTGTGAGAGGGCAAATAATCCCTGGGCCCTTTGTCCGTTAGCCAAATGCTCATTCATGCTTAAATCAGTTTGCAAATACTCCTTCATTAATAGATCGACATCATGGCGAGTGCTCGTATTGATATTGAAATGAGCTAGGCTGATATCAAATTTCTTAGCCACAAATTCCATTTTGTTAATAATAGAATGGACATAGTCTCGTTTAATGTTTTCACCAATAACTTCAATATCTTTATTCGACCAAATTTTCTGCAGCAATGAATTGGCTAAATTTTGATCAAGAGCATAGGATCGCTCGGCATTCATTGCAAAATACAAACGCTGTATTTTTCGATTATAAATATCGTCATTATCGTAGAGAATATACTGAGAAAATTCACGCGTTTCTAATATTAGTTGAAAAACTTCGTCGTAATTTTTTTCATCGACTTCGATCATTTCTACGGTAAGACCAACGGCTGCCCTGTTGAAAATCTCACTCTCTAACGGAGTATCACTTTGCCTCTCTACCCTTTTGTCAGTCTCGCGAGCCATATGATGGGCAAAGCGCATCTCTTGAATTTTTGCGAGTGCAGATTTAAATCCTAATTCTTTTAAAAAATCACTTAATTCATTTGAAGGATAAAAATGAATAGTTGTCTCTTCTGGGGTATGCCCCAACTCAATATCCGTAACAATTTGAACTAATTTCTTTGACAATAGTCCGGTATCAAGATGATCTGTAAAAGCTTCAATGACTTTCTTGCCTTTTAACTCATCTTTATGGGCAATGATATTTTCGAGAGTCCCAAATTCTTTTAAAAGTTTAACCGCTCCGACTGCACCAATTCCTTTCATGCCTGGAATATTATCTGAACTATCTCCAACAATAGATAAGTAATCCACAATTTGATCTGGCCGGATACCCATTTTTTCTTCTACATCTGATGGAGTATAAAGTTTGTCCTTCATTGTATCGAGCATTTTTATATTGCCACCAACAAACTGCATAAGGTCTTTATCACCTGAAGCGATATAGATTTCATCAAATTGATCTCTCCACTGAACGCAAGCAGATCCGATAATATCATCTGCTTCATAATTTTCATGAGAGAAGGTAGGGAAATTCATTTTTTGTATCAATTTGTCTATCAAAGAAAATTGAGGAATTAAATCTTCAGGTGGCTCGCTTCTATTAGCTTTATATTTTTCATAGAGTTCATTTCTAAATGATCCGCCCTTGGTATCGCGGGCTAAAAAAAGATGAGTGGGTTGATGATCTGCCAAGAGCTTTAAAAGCATTGTGAACATACCGTAAACGGCATTGGTGGGTGTTCCATCTGGAGCATGCATTGGCCTTATGGCAAAAAAGGCCCGGAATATAAAGTTGGAGACGTCGACAATTATCAAACGTTTTTTTGACATAAATTTTTCCTAATTATTTTAAAAAGTTGAAATTAACAAAGAAATTTAGATAGTGGTAGTTGTTTTAGGAGTAAACCAACTACTCTTGCGATTTTTAACACCTGCAAAATTATCATCATTGGCCATAACAGATGTGTCGGCCATAACATCACCAAGCCTATGTCCAGAATCCAAATTATAAAGCAGGTAGAGCTCTAAACCTATTAGTGCTACACCCAAGATTCCTCCTAAAATCCAACCCCAAAATGGGACAATGGCCAAAACTAAGGGAAGAATAAAAGGAAGGTTGCGAATGACTGATTGCTTATAAGAACAAGGTGAGCCATCCTCAAGTGATTTGACTGCAAAACCCATAAATTTTTTTCCTACAGATTGCCCACTGCTCACTCCATCCGAAAGTGCAATATAGACAATACCTAGAATCCAACCTAGCGGATAAAACAAAATTGAGAAACAGAGCACGATAAATAAGTCAATTGCTTTTGCGATTAGACGGGTTAACTTAGCGACACGAATGGCTTTTTCAAGCAGATACTTTCTATCCATAAATCAATATTAGTGACTGACCCAAGAAAAGCAAAGCACAAAATTTTTAAGTTTCCACTACCGATTGAGTTATGTAGAATGTAGGCAACATTAAGAAGGAGTCCGTCATGGGATCAGTTAACAAAACAGATGTAGCACATTTTGAAAATGATGTTTTAAAAGCAAACAAGCCAGTTCTCGTCGATTTTTGGGCAGAGTGGTGTGGGCCATGTCGCGTCCTTGGGCCAATACTTGATGAAGTTGCTAAGGAAATGGGAGAAAAAGCAGAGATTGTTAAGGTTAATGTTGATGACAATCCTGAACTAGCTCAACGTTACGGAATTCGCGGAATTCCGACGATGATCTTTTTCAAAAATGGTCAAGCTTCTAAAACTTTAGTAGGCGTGCAGGCTAAAGACGAAATTAAAAAATCTCTCGAGGAGATGGCTTAATTATGTTCATTGCCCACTCACTCACCGAAGCTCAGCATGTTTTAAATTCTTTCGTAAGCAATAAGACTAATATTGAAAATATTAATTCGGCCATCAATGCGATGGTCGAATCTTATAAAAATAACGGCAGAATTTTTAGTTGTGGCAATGGTGGTTCAATGTGCGATGCCATGCACTTTGCTGAAGAACTTACTGGACGCTTTAGAAAAGAGAGAGCTCCCCTTCCAGCGATGGCCATCAATGATGCCTCTCACCTAACTTGCGTTTCTAATGACTATGGATACGATTTTATTTTCTCGCGCTACGTAGAAGCTTGGGGAAATAAAGGCGATGTCTTATTGGCCATCTCTACTTCAGGAAACTCGCCCAACGTTCTTTTAGCGGTAGAAGCTGCAAAGAAAAAAGGGATGAAAGTGATTGGTCTCTTAGGTAAAGGCGGCGGAAAACTAAAAGATATGGTTGATGTAAGTCTAATAGTCGACTCATCAGTTAGTGACCGCATTCAAGAAGTTCATATCAAATGTATTCATATTTTTATTGAAGGCATTGAAAGAAAATTATTTCCTGAAAATTATCTCTAATTTACAAAAGCTCCTATAATAGTTAAGAGAACTGCTGTATTGGCAAATACCAACCACTGTTTGGATTGGGTATTTTTATAGTGCAAAAATGAATCTATCAGAAAAATTTGTGCCCATAAAACAAAGCCTATCTTATAAATAGTGAGGCGAATAGCATTTGAAACATTATATGAGTCGAAAATAAAAGGTAACGTAAAAAGCATTAAAAAAACTGCTGACATAAATAAGCGCCGCTCTCTCTCTCCATCTCCATGATCAAGAAGTGTTTCTGGTCGCTTCACTTTAAGATAAAGATCGTTTAGAAAAAGTACAAATATAAAAACGATAAGATAGTCTTCAAAATCTCTAAAACCTACTAAAAATTGAAAAAGCATAAGGAAGCTAAAAGTAAGAAGCAGCACAAGCTTTAGCCTCGTAAGATTACGGGCACTAGGTAACTCTTGAAATAGTTTTAGAATGCGCATGAACTGATTATATGCTATCAATGGAACTGAATACAAAAGACAAGTAAGCCCTTGAATCCTTATAAATACACAATCAATCTGTACTTAATTTATGCCTCAAAAGGTTGCCTAAAAGCTACAATTTTACCTAACTCGCTCAATTCCTTTTTTGATTTCAACCGTAAAAGACTTACGGTAGGGAAGATGATTGGTAAATTGTTTTTCATGAATCGGTGAAATAGAGAGATCATTAGGAGAACCAGTATCCCCTTCAATGTTAAGATCATCAAAATCAAATTTCTCAAATTGTTTATAAGTATATATTACCTTTTTACTATCTACTGAAGTATCTTTGCTAACAACTTCAGGTTTCGCATCGGCAAAAGAATTAATACTAAAGGCCATTAGTGAGAAAATTAAAAATGTTTTCATAAATTAATTCCTAATAAATTTTTCAACTTTTTGAGCATAATCTTTCATTTCTGAAGAAGAGGCAGGAGAAATACTTCCCAAGGCTGACTCCGCATCCGCCTGGCGATTTGCTAATTTTAAGGCAATCGCATAATTTAAACCAACTCCAGCCTTTGCCAATATTGCTTTGTCTAGGGCTGAGTATAAGGATAATGCCGAAGTGAAATCCCCCAACATAATATGAGCTGCAGCCAGTGCTGAATTAACTTCAATATCTTGTGGACTCTTTTTTTGAAGTCCTTGAAAAATAGGCAAAGCTTTTCCAACTAAACCAAAGTGTAAATAGAGGGCTGCTAAATTATAATTTGGAGTCGCACTAAAGGTGCTCATATCAGCTGCTTTCTTAAAAGCAGCGAGAGCTTTTTGATACTTCCCTTGCTTTTCATAAACCACTCCAAGATTATTCACCGGTGGAACAAAATTTGGATCTAGATCTCTTGATTTATTATAAAACAGAATAGCTTTAGCATAATCAGCTTTTAAATTATGACAAGTTCCCAACTGATTCCAATAACTCGTGTTATTTTTAAATTGACCATAAATAGTATCTGCAATTTTAAGCGCCTCTTCAAACTTGCCTTGATAACATTTGATATTCATTATCGTTAGATCATCTTTTTCTTTTAGCAAAGCTTCTTCTAACTTTGCAGCAGGTATATTAACAAGAGACTCTCTTATTAGTGAATGATCAGCTTCGCTTGCAACAATAGCAAACTCATCTTTATTAGCATCATACTTAGTTTCAGTTTTCTTATCAAAATTTAATTGATCGACCCAGCTATAATCCTCTTCCATTTTAACATTTTCTTCAGCTGCACTTTTCCTAAAATTTGGCTGACTGGAACAAGCTGACAATAGTATTAAAAAAGGTAATATTTTTTTCATTTTGTACCTGCCTTATCCATTAAGGCTGATCCTGATTCATTAAAATAAACTGGTATGAAAGGTAGGTCGTTTTTTGCTAAAAACCAAGCATTATCAGACGAGAGTATGTTTTCTTTTTCAATTTTCTTTATTGCCGTGTCTTTAAAATTCTGAGCCTGTTTATCTAAAAGGGCAACCCTCTTCGCCATATCTTTTTTAAATGAATTTATGTAATCAGAAGATTTACCTTCAGGTGTAAAATTATTTATTTCATTGCTCAAGCTTTTATAAGCTGTAAGGAGTAAGCGATAAGCTTTTACAACTCCAACACCGGATCCAATTTCTGCGATAGAAACAGCTTCCGTTGTAATATTGTTAATGAGTACAAATTTATTAGTTAAGATTTTATTATAGACACCTTCTGGAAATGCCAATTTCGATTCACTTAATTTTTTGACTTGCGCTTCAAGTCCATCAAGCCTCACTAATGATATTGCATCGAGGCCCTCAAGTGGAATATCTAATTTTTGTTTTTTTGAAGTTTCAAAATAAGCAACCATTTGGGATCTGATTTTTTTAGCATCTCCGACTCGTCCAATGCTTTCTAATTCACTTGCTAACAACGATGAGGGATAAATTAAATCTGGCCACATCTCTTTAGAGACCTCAAGCATTTTTATAATATCATAGAAAGAACTCCACTTACTAGCAGCTGCAAGTTCATTTAAATGATCTAAATAAGCTGGTAAGATGATATCATTTTTCAATCCACATTTAGGTGCTTTAACTAATAGGTTTTTACTCTTCTCGAATTGTTTTTCAGCAAGATAAATAACATTAGCATTCTTAAAAAAGATTCGTTTATTTCTTGAATCACTAAGGCAAATTTTGTCAAAAACTTTCTCACTTAAAGCGGCAGACTCAAAAAACTGGCGACGTTGAAAAAGATCCGTAGAAAAAAGAATATAGTCTTTTTCAAACTTAATCATCTCGTTAACATTCATCATAGAACTTGAACGATCCGCCCATGTGTACATTTGGTTTGCATCCCCAGTATCATAGAAAAGAACTGCAATATTGTATGCGGCAGTCTTCTTTGCCTCTACATCTGTTTCTGGCGATTTATAAATTTGAAGATAACCTAATAGCGCTCCTTTTTTATCTCCCTTATTGCTGGCCTGCTCAACTTTTTCAAACTGCATTCCAAGCACAAGTGTTTTCACTTTTTGAGCATAACCTTGACTAACTTTAAACTCTCCTAGATCAATTCGCTTAGCCCAACTACTAAGAGCCGATTTATCTCCAATATCTTTGTAGTGATCCATAATTTGGGCAAGCATTTTCTCTTGAGTCTCATTCTCAAGTGGAAAGGCAGACTTGTAGTTAATCAATACTTTTTCTGCAGCAACAAAATTTTTTTTCTCTATTTGGGCAGAAAATAATCGTTGATATATGACACTCGACTTATCCCCTTTGGGGCTACTGGCAAGAAAACTTTCATAAGCTGGTATTAGAAATTCATCTGATGTTGACTTTTTAACCCCTTTTCCAAGTGAAACCATAAGAGCGTTACTAGCTAATCCCTCAGTTAGCTTATCTCCATTTTGTTGTGAACGCTTGATAGATTCAGCATAGAGTGGAATTGCTTTATCATATTTTCCAATAGCAAAATAGGTTTCGCCTGCGTGGAAAAAATCTTCTTGTGATTTGGCAGGAGTTAACAAAGAAGCAATCATAAAATATTCATAAGCAGAATCGGCTTTTTTCTCTTTTATTTCATTCTGGTGCTCGTAAGTCTTAGCGACTAACTGTTGCTGAACCAAAGCTGCCATTTTCTGAGAATTAAACTTCAAAACCTCAAGTTGATCTGCATTCAATGTTCCTTTTGAAAACTGAACAGCTAATGCCCGACAAGACTCTAGATGTTTTTGGTCTCGCCCAAATTTTTCATATAAGCTTAAAAGTTCAATATTAAATTCAACTTCCTCTTTTTCATTTTGCTTATATTGAATTCCATCATTCAATGTTTTTTCTGCGGCTGCAAATTTCCCTTGTGTCTTTAAATACTTTCCGACTTTAAGCATAACTTCAGATACACTACGACCATTCTTTTTATAAAAACTAATGGCTTCATCAGATCTTCCCGCTTCTGTATAAAAGAATGCCAGATCACGTTCAATGTTCTTAGACATATCAATAAATTTATTATTTTTAGATAACTCATACGATTCATTCATCGTTGCAATGGCTTTATCGTATTTCCCCATTTTAAAATAGCTCCAGGCTAAATTATAGGCATCCTTAGTCCACCATTTATCACGTTTTGTCTTTAAGGCAGATTCATACAAGTCTAATGATTTATCAAACGACCCACTGTTGAAATATATCTCAGCTAAGGCAATTCTCGATTTGTCTGCAACGACCGTACCTGACCTGGACTCATTAAGTGCTTTCTGAAAGTATTTTTTTGATTGCTCTTCCTGCTTAATTTCTTTTGCGTTATAAGCTAGGATATAATATGCATCGGCTTTTTCTTCAAAATGAGGAAATTTTTTTATCAATGTGAGTACTGTTTTTTGAGCTTGATCAAAATACTGGCGAGACTCTTTAAACACTTCATCCTTATTCTTCTTATCTCTCTCTCCCGCTGGAATTTCTAAAAATTTTTGATTCTCTAAATCTTTTAAAATCCTTCCTTTTTCAAGCAGGACTTGTGCCATACGAATCATTAGGTCGGGTCTTTGAGCTCCAACTTGCTTATTTAATCGTGTAACTTCTCTCAATTCTTCATCTAAAACTTTTAAAAGTTCTGATCGCCGTTGCTCTACATCAGCTTTAGTAGTGTTGAGAGGCACCATTGAAAACAAGAGACTAAGACATAAAATAAAAATAAATTTTCTTTTCATAAATTATCTACAATCAGATTTAAGCGAAAAAACATAGTCTCCTAATTCATCCGCCCAAAATTCTCCATTAAAAGTCCAAAAATATTGCTTATCTGTTTTCATTAAGTGTGCAAAATTTCCTCTAGTGCGAAGTTCATTTGAACTTACCCCAACATTTTCATATATATCTGTTTTCATTTTTGAAAGCACTTCAAGCTTTATATAGCTCATGTCTTCAAACGCTCTCACCATTTGAGCTGCATACAATTGTAAATGTCCTCTAATGTAACTGCCAATGAGGTTTCTTTGCATGTTAAGAGATTCATGCAAATTCTCATTGAGAAGGGCTCTCATTTTTTCGTTTCCAACTGCTTTCATGCGCTCTATTTCTTCGAGACCAGTATTAAATGAAGCGTTCAACTCAAGATAGGCTGGATCTTTTGCTATAGATGCCAAAGCCGTATTTAAGATTGCATTATTTTTAATTTTCCCATCTGAATGCTCTTTAACAAGGGAGTAATAAAGCTTGTAGTCCTTTCCCATTGAATCGATATATTTTTTATATGCTTCATTTTCTTTTTCGTACTTATTATAAAAAGCTTCCACTGTATTTCGAGTATCATTCCAAAGACAGAGCTCCATATAAGATAGAGCTTTTAAGACTTCTATCTCTGGGTTAAAAATATAACTAAACACTGGTGCTTTATAGGTAACAAGCTTACCCAAAGTGCGGTTGTAGTCTTTTAAATAAAAACTATTCCAAGCCTCTTCAAATAAAATTTCAGGCCATATATAGGATGACTTATCTAAATCCAAATAACTCGTATA
Organism: Bacteriovoracaceae bacterium; assembly: GCA_947448205.1. Classification (GTDB taxonomy): domain Bacteria; phylum Bdellovibrionota; class Bacteriovoracia; order Bacteriovoracales; family Bacteriovoracaceae; genus Bacteriovorax. Next base: position 5,291 of record CANFNL010000021.1, on the reverse strand, counting down.
GGCTGCATCGTATTTCTGCATAGCAAACTGAGAACGAGGAATGCCAACTAAACAATAGTCCCTACTGATTTTTAATTGTCGAAGTCGATCAATGTCTTTTTCTTTTTTGATATGATCATTTGAGATATCTACACAATCTTTGAAAATACGAGTCGCCTGCTCTTCCCTTTTACTTACTGAATATATACTTCCTTCCAATAGAAGTGCAAATGGCTTAACTGGATTCCAATCTTCAATTGATTTCCCTAAATATTTTAGAGCTTGATCATATTTACCAGCACGAAATGCCTTTCGGGCCAAAATATAACGAATTGTAGCTGCATCCGATTTTTCTAAAATATTTGTCGGCAGAAGTTCAAACTGCTTAATGCCAACTTCGGCGATCAATTGATCAACCACTTTATCAAAGGCAGGATCATGAACCTTAGTTGTTGTTACTAAATATTCTTTTATAAAAGGAATTGAACTAAAGTACATTTTATTTTCAATAAGTTCAGATACCATCTGCGGATAGAGATTTTTGTTGCCTGTTTGATAAATTTTCCAGGCATCTTGAACCGAAGCTTGAACTGTCGCACTTAACCCAGTCGCCAAAATAAAAAGAGAGATAGATAAGAATGATTTTTTCATTTATTTCTCCCTTATTAAAATGAGTAACCAAATGATAACGTTGCATCGTAATTTGATTTCATTGCTGTACCAGAAGTATTTACCTTTTCAGCATTAAATAAGACTGCAGTTAAATCAGTTCTAATGTTAAAATTTTGACTTAGATAAAACTTCATACCAGCTTCCCAAATAACTCCACCATGAGTTTCGATAGTGTCAATGCCTTTATTAAAGCTACTTTGAAATTCTAATTTATTATTTTTCTCTTTAAGTTTTGCGTATCCAAGTCCAAATATCCAATCCATATAGACTATAGAATTAAATGTATTAATCTTGCTGTAAAAGGGAGACCACAATGCCATAATTCCCCAATAATTATCTACAATTCTTCTAAAAGGTACCGATCCAGAACCGCCGACATTTCTAACCCCTTTGGCCGTATCATTTTCTTTCCCAAAATTCTTTGAATACATCCACTCAAAACCAAATTCTTCTGTTGCAAAATACCCTACTCGTCCCTGAATAGCTGTTGAATCAATAAAGGCTCCAGAAGTTGTAATCCCTCCTCCGAGATTGAGATGGAGATGCCCAGCTTTTCTAAATTTTTTATTTTGCAACACATAAACCTCTTTATCAGGATCAAGCCAAGAGAATTCATAAATATCTTTCTCACTGGCAAATATTTTTGAAGTCAAAAGAAATGAAAGAATAAGAAACATTGCTAAAATTTTTAATTTCATACGCATCCTGCTTTAAAAATCACCATCAATTATTTTAATTAGAATTATAAACTATTTTAACACACGCAGTGGTAGCTGCAAGGACTTAGCAAAGAGAAGAACTTTTGCCTTTAGAGCATATAGTTGAGTAATCACAACTTGAACAATGGTGTGAATTAACCTGATCAAGAGACTCTGTCTTTTTCCAAAAATTAAAAAGTATTTGAGTAATTTGTTCAAGTGAGAAGCTTTTGGAGACAAGATTATTTTGATCTAAATAAAGCAAAGATATAACAATATTAGCATCCTTTGTAAGATTCATACTTTGAGCATAGCCAAGACCATAACACATAAGTTGAAACCAATAGCTCGCCTCATTTTCAGAATCTCGCAGTCCCGTTTTAAAATCCCAAACGATAACACTTTCAGAATTTGTAAAAACAAGATCTGGAGTACCGCTAATCATTTGGCCGAAGAAATTAAATTTTATTAACTTTTCACTTATTACAGTAAATCTATTTAAATAAGATTTTGCCAGATCAAAAGCCCAAAGGATCTTATCTTTATCCTCCCGATTTAAAGGCAAATCGTCTATGGTAACTTCATTGAGAAATAATTTTGAAAGATATAAGTGCAATTGTGTTCCTCTTTTTTTTGAAGAATAAAAAGCATCTACTCCAATATCAAACTCAGTCTCGGTATCGATCATTTCGATTTGAAAATCCAGAGATGGATCAATTTTACAGATATTTTGCAAATAAAATTTAAATGGACAATCTGCTATGCTAGCAAGGCGAGTAACTGAGAGCTCAGAAATTAATCCAAGAAAATGGCTTTTTTCGGTTGCAATTAGCCCCAAAGAGTCCTGCTGTATTAAAGCAATGTCGTGCTTTTTCGATTGATTATTTTTAATTTGTTTATGAATCGTAGTAGTATTTACGAGTCGTAGTGCATGAATCCAACTATTCTCGAATGAGAATTGATCTTCAACTATTTCCTTTTCTAACTTCCAAAGATTGGCAAAAGCTAAATGCTTCACGGCCCTAGTACAAGCGACATAAAGCAATCGCTTGCTCTCTGAAAAATCTTTTAATTTTAAAACCTCAGCTTCAAAATGATAGAAAGGTGATTTGAAGAACCTTTTCTGATCAAAAGATTTTTTCCACTTAAAACTAAGAGGGATTTTGCCTAATTGATTCTTCATGCCGTTATAGCGACCATTAGTATGGATCCCACCTAAAAGAACCGCATCAAACTCTAGCCCCTTAGAGGCATGAGCTGACATAATGATAATTCGCTTTTTGCCATCTCCTGCTTCTCCACTCATCATCTCGCATGAGTACTCATCATCACTACCATTTTTAAGTAAGTGATACGTATTAGCAAAATCTTCATTAGTCAGCCTGCAAATAGCATCAATTGTCGATGCATTTTGAGCATGGAATGAATTTGTAAGACCAATTGAAGAGATGAACTTATAAAAAGATAAGCGCAGCCCCATTATTTTCAGATCATTAAAGAATTGTTCTACAATATTTCGTTTGTAATTCCTTACTTGGATAATTTCCAGCAAAGTTTCCAATAGGAAATATGTCGATTCTTTTTTCTTTAAATCTTCGTTATTCAAATAAATTTCTAGCAAATAGACAAAAATGGAAATTAGTGGATCTTCTGAAAATTGTATTTTTACTTGTGCAATATAGGCGATGTCTTTTTTTAATAAATTTTCCAATAAATATGCAGATGGAGCTAGTTTTCGATATAAGACGCATATAGACTGTATATCTTCTCGTGCAAGAAGCACTTCAATATGACTAGCTAAAACTTCAGCTTCAAGAAAATCTAAATCAACTTCATCTCCTTCAGTACATAGAATTTCAGTGCGTAATGAAACGACTTCTCCTGAATTTTGACTTGTTAAAGGAATAAACTGAGGCACCATCCTTACAGTATGTGGATCCAGCCCTTGGAATTTTAGTCCGAGAGGAAATACTAATTCAAATAGCGAGTTGTTAAATTCGATAATAGAACTAAAAGATCTAAAGTTGTTTTTTAAAAAATAATTATTTGCACTGCCAAGAAGTTTAGCACAATCTGCAAAGACTTGAAGTTCCCCCCCTCTAAAACCATAGATAGCCTGTTTGCGATCACCAACGCAAAATAACTTTTCAGGCTTATCACCGATTAGTTTTTTTAAAATTTCAAACTGAAGGTATGAAGTGTCTTGGAATTCATCAACAATAAAATATGTATGACTTTGCTGAACTTTTGCGAGTACCTCACCTACTTGCAATGCCCTTAAAACATAATATTCAAGATCGGCGAAAGAAAAGCCCTCAACTTCAAAATAATGAGTTTCGATATAGGTAAAGAGCTCACCAATTGTGATAACCCATTTTTTGTAACTCTCAAAATTCTCCATCATGGCCGATAAATCTGGAGCTAGCTCCTTGAGATCATCTTTAAGTTCTCGTATCTGCAAAATAGACTTTCTTTGTTCGTCTGAAAGCTCTTTGCCGTTAGATGGTGGAAAACGAGAAATTGATTTAAAGTATTCACTAAATTTTAAAAAATTATCAGCGCTAATTATGCCTTCTGATCCTATAAGCTCACTAAACCCCTTTAGTAGTTCATACCATTTTTTACTTATATTTTTTGGGTCGATATCAAGGTCTAATGGCTCTCTAAACAACAAGCCATAGCTTTTAACCTTTAATAATTCGGAGAAAAAAAAGTTTATCTCAACAACTGGACTAGTAGGTGCTTGTGGGTTTGTCCACATTACTCTAAGCTCTGGTGAATTAAAAATTTCAACCATCGCTACTAAAAGCGCATCAGTTCCCGCTAAAAAGATCGGATCTAGAATAGATTTTTTTTCATCAAACCATTTGTCAAAAATTTTTTGAATTTTATCCTTGTGTTCTAATTGTGAAACAAGATTCACAGTTTGCGGAAATTCTCCCCAAAAGCCAAGCCTTAATATTCGGTGGCAAAAACCATGAATCGTTGTAATATTTAAGTAGGAAAGATTTTGTCTAACTAGCCTCCAAAATTTTTTAGCTAAATCGTCTTCTGAATCTTCTGCTTCGAGAGCAGCCTCTTCAGTTCTCCGCATCATTCTTACGGACATTTCACCAGCAGCTTTTTTAGTGAAAGTCATGAGCACGATTTTTGAGAGCTCGCTGCTAATACTTTTTTCCCAATCAGAACTAGCTATTCTCTTTTTTATCTGTTCTAACAAATATACTAAGTGCTCAATAAGTACATAAGTTTTTCCAGAGCCAGCACCGGCCGATAAAACTTTTCCTCCATTATGGAAAATAGCTATTTCTTGCTCAGTATTTGGAGATTTTTTATTTATTGCATTCATTCATTACAACTTCCTTTATCACATAACAAACTGACCTCACAGAAATAGCAAATTTTATTATTTCGAGGAACTGCCTTAAATTTTTTCTCTTTGTTGATTTTTTCGATTTGATTTAGGAGAAAATCTTGGAATTCATCTAAGTAATAATCATTCAACGTCGATGATTCAAATTCTTTAAAAACTAAAGAGGCTTCAATCTCTGATAGGTTCAAATATCCCCATGTATGTATTTTTTTAAACTGATAACGAATTAATAAAATTAAATAAATCCAAATTTGAATTTTTTCAAAAGCCAATGTGTCTTTCTTAGATCCAATTGCGGTTCCGGAGCGTTTAAAATCAAAAATAGCAATTTGATTTTCTGGAAGTGAAATCAGACAGTCTATTGAACCAGCTATCCCCCAAGGATTTTTCCCCAATGGAGACTCAAAGGCTATAGTTATAGCCTTATTAGAAACTAAAAAATTAATGAGAAATTCAATCCCATTTTGGCTATAATGAAGCAGTTCATAAAATGCTGCGAGCTTACTTTTAGCATTTAAACAGATTTTTTGTTGTGCTAAAAAATCCTCCAAGACCATTAAGCATAGTTC
>CANFNL010000020.1 GCA_947448205.1 Bacteriovoracaceae bacterium | reverse complement strand
GTGGCTAATTTTTTTAACTCAGGTCCCACGTCATCACTAATTTTATAAATAGTATAAAGAGCATGATTTAAATTATTTTTTGAAATTAATTTATTAACTTCATCAGTTATGGAACCTGTCGATAAAATCAAGGTATTAACACCTTCCTTGACTAATAAAAGATTAGATATATTTTGAATTTCATTATGAATACTTGGCTCTCCAGCTTTTCCTAGCCTTAGATATGAAGCTTTTTTAGATTTAAAAATATCCTGCATTGAAAGAGTCACTTCAATTGGATCGGCCGGGTTAAATACGACCATATTAGGAAGTGCTCGCATAATTGCAAAATCTTCAGTGGCATGATGGGAGCATCCTAAAGGCCCATAAGCAAAGCCCGCTCCAACTGAAACAATTGTCACATCAAATTCATGATAACAAATGTCATAACGAATTTGCTCTAGAGCTCGAAGACTTGGAAAATTACCGATGGAATAAATAAAAACTTTATATCCAAGCTTTGCAAGACCCGCTGCCATTCCAGCCATATTTTGTTCTGCGATGCCAACATTTAAGAAGCGATCGGGAAATTTATCTCTAAAAACTTCTAAGACTGAAAATCCTAAGTCTCCACAAAGTAAGAAAATTTTATCGTTAATTTCAGCTTGCTTAACTAGTTCGTTAATAAATTGGGTTCTCATGAGTTTAACTCCACGAAAGCCAGCTCTAATTGTTCTTTTGAAGGGCTCTTATAATGCCATTCCAGCCTATCTTCCATAAAAGATACGCCTTTACCTTTAATCGTATTAGCAATGATCATTTTAGGTTTTTGATTCTTATTTGCTTTAAATGCAAAATCGATTTCATTAAAATTATGACCGTCAATTTCAACAGTATTTAGATTAAAAGCCTCAAACTTTGCTTTTAACGGTTCTAGGTTTAAAACTTCGTCAATTCGACCAAAACTTTGAATTTTATTATAATCAACAAGTATTGTTAGATTATCTAATTTATGATGAGCAGAAAACAAGAGTGCTTCCCAATTAGAACCTTCATTTAATTCACCATCGCTTAAAACAACAACAACTTTATTTTGCTTTTTTTGAATTTTAAGTCCATAAGCAATTCCAGTTGCGACAGAGAGTGCGTGTCCTAAACTTCCAGTAGATAATTCAACACCGTTAATTTTGTGATTAACATGAGAAGTAAAAAAAGATCCATTGTCAGTAAATGTACAAAGATCTTCACTAGAGAAAAAACCTCGCTCCATCAAAGTGCAATACAATGCCGTACAAGCATGGCCTTTACTATAGAAGAAATAATCGCGATTTGAATTTTTTGAATCTTTGGGATCTATATTTAAATAATTAAAATAAAGGTAATTAAGTACATCAGTAATTGAAAGGGCCCCACCTACATGAGAAGCTTTTTTTTCACAACATAGAGTCAAAACAGATTTTCTAATCTTTTTTGATCGATTAATTAGTTCCAGTTTTTCCACTTTGCGCTTCCTTGTGCCCACATTGCATTTAAATCATTTTTGTCTTTAAGAGTATCCATGCATTTCCAAAACCCAGAATGCTTAAATGAAAATAAATTTCCTGTTGTCGCAAGCGTCTCTAGCGGAGATCGCTCAAAAATAGTATGATCATTTTCAATTAAATCTATGACAGATGGTTCACAAACAAAAAATCCACCATTAATCCAAGCGCCATCCCCTTTTGGTTTTTCAAGAAAATTTGAAATTTGATTATTGTCTTCAATTCGAAGTGCACCAAATTTTCCTTCTGGCTGAATCGCGGTCATGGTTGCTTTTTTACCATGAGCTTTATGAAATTTTATGAGATCGTTAATGTTGACATCTGAAACACCGTCACCATAAGTGAGCATAAAAGTTTCATTATTAATGTAATCCCGAGCTCTTTTTACTCTTCCACCAGTCATTGTATCAAGACCAGTTTCAAGCAGGGTGATTTTCCAGTTTTCAGAATAGTTATTGTGAACTTCAATCGATTTTTTTGCTGTATCGATTGTAACATCACTATTATGAAGATAGTAATTAGCAAAATATTCTTTGATCATATAAGACTTATAACCAAGTAATATAACAAATTCATTAAATCCATAGCTCGAATAATGTTTCATAATGTGCCAGAGAATTGGCTTTCCCCCAATTTCAATCATTGGTTTTGGCTTTATATCACTTTCTTCAGAAATTCTTGTTCCATAGCCACCTGCTAAAATTAAAACTTTCATTATAACCTCAAGCCTTCGCACAGCTTTGTTGCAATATATTCCATATGCGCCTCATTGAGAGCGGGATAAATCCCCACCCAGAAGGTATTATTCATAATTATATCCGTATTAGTAAGTTCACCCACTACTCGATATTCTTTATCTTTATAAAGTGGTTGGCGGAGAAGGTTCCCCGCAAAAAGCAACCTGGTCCCAATTTTATTTTGCTCTAGGTAATTAATAAGGCTTCTTCGATTTCCATTTTTTAATGTGATTGCAAATCCAAACCAACTAGCTTGAGCGTTAGCAATAGCGGTTGGCAATATAAGCAAATCATCATAGTTTGGTATTTTTTCTTTTATTAACTTTATAAGTATGGCCGTATTTTCATTTCTTTTTTGAATAAATTCTGGAAGTTTATTTAACTGAGAACAACCGACAGCTGCCTGCATATCAGATACTTTTAAATTGTATCCTACATGTGAGTAAACATATTTATGATCATACCCTTCCGGCAGATCGGCAAATTGCTGATCAAATCTTTTGTTACATGTATTATCTTTCCCTGGAGGACACCAGCAATCACGCCCCCAATCTCTAAAACTCTCAGCAATTTTTTTAAGTCGTGGATTAGAAGTCAAAACGGCTCCTCCTTCTCCCATGGTCATGTGATGTGCAGGATAGAAACTTACAGTTGCGATATCACCAAATGTTCCAACTAATTTATCATCATATCTGGCCCCGACAGCATCACAACAATCTTCAATTAGCCACAAGCTATGCGCGTTGCAAAAATCCTTAACTTTTTTTACATCAAATGGATTTCCTAGAGTGTGAGCCAGCATAACGGCTTTTGTTTTTGAAGATATTGCCTTTTCTAATAGTTCTGTATTAATTCCATAATCAGGCATAGTCACATCTACAAAAACTGGAATACACCCGTGTTGAATAATTGGGTTTACCGTTGTGGGAAAGCCAGCCGCAACGGTTATTACCTCATCTCCAGGCTTCACTTGTCGCTCTTTGAGTAGAGGCGATGTAAGTGCTGCAAACGCTACCAAGTTTGCGCTTGACCCTGAATTAACTAACAGGCAAAATTTTTGATTCATAAATTCAGCAAATCTCGCTTCAAACTCGTTAGCAAAACGACCAGCAGTCAACCACATATCTAAACTGGCCTCAAGGAGATTAGTTAAATCTGATGAATCCATTACTTTCCCAGAAGGTGGAATATAATTTACTCCAGGTACTATATTGATTTTAAAATTATCTAATTTAAATTTTTCTGTTATTTTTTCAACAATGGCATTCATCTCGACTTCCTATAAATATTAATCATTTTATGAATTGATTGGTCTAAAGTGATTCTAAGCTTTAATCCAAGTTCACTTTTAGCTTTTTCAATTGAGGGTACATATCTATTTTTTCTAACATTAACATTCGTATTATTTTCAATATTAACTGTCGCACCTTCGACTTGACTTGCAACTTTGTAGGCTAATTCTTTTATAGAAATTGCTTCATCTGAGCCAAGGTTATAAACTTCACGATTTCTACCTTTGAGAAGAATTGTTATCAACCAGGTATTTAAATCTTCGCTGTCCATATAAGATCTAATGGCAGTACCATCACCTTTAATATTTATTATTTTATTATCAACAACATCCCTTACAAAATTACCAATTGCTAATTGTTGATCAAGAGCAAGATACTTTCCAGAAAAAGCAAAACCTCTCACGATTGTGTAATGAATATTTGATTCTTTTAAAAATGAATCTAGGAGAATTTCTGCAATTCTTTTACCAGTCGCATAGGCATTTTGGGGATCATAAAATTTAATATTAAAAAGACTATTTTCTTCAACCCTATCGATCTCTTCTGGTTGTAAGCCGTAAACGGCTCCAGAGCTTATGTGAATAAATTTTTTACAACCAAGTTTTAGAGCAAGATTTGCGACATTTTGAGTTCCATTTACAATAATATCGAGTAATTCTTCTGGTGTACTTGAATCATAGACAACTGGTGTCGCGGCATGGATTATAAAATCAATTGGCCTATCAAAAATAATCTTTTTGGAGACATCCTGCTCAATGAAAATAGCTCCATTTTGAATTACTTGTTTTCTTGCCATTACATAGATCGTTAACTTAAGTGAATATTGTTCATTTAAATAGACTAAGTGTTCGGTCAGGTTTTTACCAAAAAATCCTGTACCTCCAGTAATGAGGATATTTTTATTTGTTAATTCCAAAGCAAGTTCTGATTCTAACATTTTAAATTAGTACTTTTGCGAGTAAATCAATTTGGGCCCGAATATCGACTTGGTTATTACCTACAAATAGACCATAACTGTCTATATGCTGAGCATTTTTTAACTCTCCAAATATTTCATGATTAAAATATTTTACGACTTCATTTTTAGCAAAATTACCTGCGACAATCGGGCGAGATTCTATTTGATGGTGATTTAAAATAGTTACGGTTTCTTTTCGATTAAAATCAACACCAGGTTTTGCAACTAGTGAAAAACCAAACCAGCTTGATTCTCCAATTTCTTTTTGAATGATAAAGCGAGGGTGAGTTCTAAACAACTCTTGAAAATGTAAAGCGTTAGCTCTTCTTTCTTTAATAAAACTTGGAAGTTTTTTTAACTGTTCTTTGCCAAGAGCTCCTTCCATTTCCAATGGACGCACATTATATCCTGGAAGTACAAAACGAAACGATTCTTCAAAAAAGTCATCACTCTTCGTTCCACAGACCAAATTTTCTTTAGGAAGATTTCTTGTCCATCCGTGTGCTCTTAAACACAATAGTATATGATGTATTTCTTGATCATCAGTGACGACCATTCCACCTTCCATCGTAGAAATGTGATGACTAAAAAAAGATGAATACGTACCCATTACACCAAAGGTACCTGCCTGTTTTCCGTTTTGAATTGCTCCCAAAGATTCGCAATTATCTTCTAGTAACGTAATATCTTTTTCTTTAATTAAACTTTCAATTTTTTCAAAATTATTTGGATTTCCTAAAAGATTAACCGCAAGGATACCTCTTGTATTAGGGGTAATCGCTTTTTCTAATGCATTTAAATCAAAGTTAAGTGTCTCTAGGTCTATGTCTACAAACTTAATTTTTAATCCATATTGATAAAGTGGATAATAAGTCGTAGGCCATGAAACAGCTGGAACGATTACCTCATCACCAATCTTCCACGGATTATTTTTTTTATAAAACATCGCTCCAATCATAATTAGATTAGCCGAGGAGCCGGAGTTAACCATCACGCAATATTTACTTCCAGTATATTTGGCAAATTGATCCTCAAATGAAAAAACTTCTTTTCCCATCGAATACATTCCAGAGGAAATGACTCTTTGAAGAGCATCTGTTTCTGCCTGATCCCAGCTAGGTGTAGCTAAAGGGTAACTCATATAGTCTCCTTCTCAATATAAAATTCATAAGCTTTTTTGATTCCATCTTCTAAAATAGTTTTTGCTTTCCACCCTAATTCATCACATTTTTTTGTGCTCACAAATTTTCTTTTCATTCCTTCGGGTTTCGTCAAATCATGATGAAAAACTCCTTTGTAACCTAAAACTCTAGCCACTGTGTGGTAGTATTCATTTATCGAATAATCTACCCCCGAACCAACATTAATTATTTCTGGAATTTTTTCCCAATTAGAAAGTGAATAAAAAACAAAATCTGCTAGATCGGCTGCGTACATAAATTCACGGCGAGCATTTCCTGTCCCCCAAACTTCAACAGATTCTTTTTTTTCTTTATTAGCTATGTCGATTTTTCTGATCACTGCTGGAATCATATGTGAATTTTGTTCACCAAATTTATCCCAACGTCCATAAAGATTACAAGGAACTAGAGTTTTAAAAATGACATTCTGTGATTCTTTATTGATATATTGACCTAATCGCATGGTCATAATTTTAGCAAGAGCATAACCTTCATTGGTAGGCTCGAGGGGCCCTTTTAAAATCAAATCTTCTTCTAGCAATCCATCATGATCTTTAGGATACATACACGAACTTGCCATATTAATAAAACGTTCCACACCACTAGCCCTTGCGGCCAAGACTACATTTTTTCCTATATCAATATTTTCTACTAAAAACCGAACTGGCTCTTTCATATTAGCCTGAATGCCACCGACTAACCCGGCACAATGGATAACAATATTAGGCTTGTGTAATTTAAAATATCTTCCAACTTCATCTGAATTTAAAAGATTCAGTTCAGTACTTTTAGGAGTGAGAAAGTTAAAGTTTTGAGCTAAAGGATTCTCTAGAATATTTCTTCCAACCATTCCTCCTGAGCCTGTTAATAGTATTTTCATCTATAAAACTCTCAATCCTTTCCCATTGAGAGTAACTTCTCTACTGGTAAGTTCTAAATCACTATAGGCCATCTCGCGAACGAGTTGATCGAAGGTAATTCTTGGTGTCCATTTCAATTGAGTACGTGCCTTAGTCGCATCACCAAGTAAAGTTTCAACTTCAGTAGGTCTAAAATATCTTGGGTCTATTTGAATGACGACATTACCTTTTTCATCATAGGCTTTTTCTTCAAGGCCTTCGCCCTCAAATCGCAGCTTCATTTCCATAAAGCCTGCTGCTTTCTGAATAAAGTCCCTCACGGTAAACTGAACACCAGTAGCGATTACAAAATCCTCAGGCTTGTCTTGTTGAAGCATAAGCCATTGCATTTCTACATAGTCTTTTGCGTGTCCCCAGTCTCTTTTTGAATCCATATTGCCAAGATAAAGACATTTATCTAAACCGAGCTTCACCCGGGCAAGGCCTCTCGTAATTTTTCTCGTAACAAAAGTTTCACCTCTAATGGGCGATTCGTGATTAAACAATATTCCATTGCATGCATACATTCCATAGGCTTCACGATAATTAACAGTAATCCAATAAGCATATAATTTTGCTACTGCATATGGAGATCTTGGATAAAATGGTGTGGTTTCTCGTTGTGGAACCTCTTGAACAAGTCCGTATAATTCGGATGTGGATGCTTGATAAAATCTTGTCTTTTTTTCAAGACCTAAAATTCTTATAGCTTCTAGTAAACGTAGTGGACCTATTGCGTCTGAGTTAGCTGTATATTCTGGCTCTTCAAAAGAGACAGCAACATGAGACTGAGCGGCTAAATTATAAACTTCATCAGGTTGAACTTTTTGCATAATTCGTATAAGAGAACTTGAATCTGTCATATCTCCATGATGCAAAAAAAGTTTTACATTTTGTTCATGAGTGTCTTGAAATAAGTGATCGATGCGGTCTGTGTTAAAAAGTGATGTTCTTCTTTTTATTCCGTGAACTTCATATCCTTTAGCGAGTAAGAACTCCGCCAGATACGCTCCGTCCTGACCGGTAATCCCAGTAATCAATGCAACTTTTGACATAGAAATCTCCTAGCATTTTCAACTAAAGAACTTTACACATTTTTTTGCAAGAGGGCTATAAACTCTTGGAGATTTTCTTGGGAAGTTATTTGTGAATTTAGATAATAATTTTTATACCAATTAACTGTAGTCGCTGTGGCTTTTTTCGAAGGCCATAATGGCTTCCACCCAAGGATTTCTCGGGCTTTTGTGATATCTAACTTTAGCAGCCCAGCTTCGTGTTTTATATTTGGCTCTTTTCCAAGAATCATTTCAACTTTATCCCAATTTTGTTTTGCCAAGACTCCCATCTCCTCTACACTGGCGACATCATGAGTCTCGGGGCCAAAATTGAAACTGGTGGCGAATTGTTTATTTCCCAGAAGTAATTGCTCGCCTAGCATTAAATAACCATTAATCGGCTCGAGCACATGTTGCCATGGTCTAATTGATTTGGGATTTCTTATGGGCGTAACATCTCCACTTGCAGCATTTCTAACTAGATCGGGTATTAACCGATCCCGGGCCCAGTCCCCCCCGCCAATAACGTTTCCGGCCCTAGCGGTAGCTAAAAGCATTTTATGATCAGCCAAAAAAGATTTGCGAAAAGAGTCAGTCATTAGTTCTACGCATGCCTTGGAAGAACTATAAGGGTCATGCCCACCAAGCTGATCATTTTCACGATAACCCCAAATCCATTCATGATTTTCATAAACTTTATCGGTGGTAATACTCACGAGAGATTTAACTTCAGCTTGCAGGGCTGCCAAATACACCTTCATCGATCCCAAAACATTGGTATTATAAGTCGTAATCGGATCATCGTAAGAGTCGCGAACTAGAGCTTGAGCCGCCAGGTGAAAAACAATATCAGGCTTAGATTCTTTAATGGCCAAAGCTAGCGCTTTTTCATCATTGATATCATTAAAATAATTTTTAATAGGTAGCTTTAGTAGGTTAAAATGACTTAACTCATCTGGCTTTAGTGCATATCCAACAACCTCGGCTCCAAGAGAATGTAGCCACATGGCAAGCCATGACCCTTTAAAGCCAGTATGACCAGTGATAAAAACTTTTTTGTTACGGTATATTTCGTGAATCACTTAAATCGCCTTTTCGTTTACAATATCAAAATTTAATTGAGTTAGAGTGTATACCGACATAATAAAAAAGAGATTGGCTCCCAAGGTAAATGTAGCTTGCGTTTGCCCACTCACGATAAAAGCAACGATGAAGGGAATAGCTAACTTGGCAATAAGATCGTCCCGTTTATACATTTCGACTAGCCAAAAAATTTGCCAGAGCATAAATAAGAGAAAGCCAAAAATCCCGGTTGAAGCCAATGCTTCAAGGTAATTATTATGTGCATGACCACCATAGTAGGAAGCTTCAATACCATATTTTAGCTTTAATGGAATTGATTGGGATTCAAAATTTAAATAACCAAATCCAAAAATAGGACGCTCTTTAAATCCGGCGAGGGCAGCTCTCCATTGGCTAAGCCTCTCAATATCAGAGCCTCCACGCAAAATAAGCTCACCCAAGAGCTTATAGGTAAGTGAAGTTATAATAAGCAGTACTGCGCCAGTTGCTACAAATATTTTTTTATTCTTTTTCAAAAAATAAAAAGGAATTGCAACCACGAAAGCTAAAATAGCTCCTCTGGTATAGGTCATCACTAAAGCTATTAGGTTAAACGCCCAAATAATATAAAGAAAAATAAGATTTATATATTTTTTTATTTCATTACGATAAAAAATCAAACCGGTAATAATCACTTGAAAAAAAGCTAAATTATGAGCGTAATTTAATACCATTCCTGCCAGACCGCTATTGCGATCAGTATTTACCTTACTCCACTTAAGCGGATTAAAGCCTGTCTTCATTCCATAAATACCTGCAATACCAGCCAGTGTGGCAGTTATTAAAAATGCCAAAATAAGTCCATTTATTTTTTTAGTCTTAATTTCAGGATCTAGGGTTTTAAAGTAATAACTGATAGGCGCAATCATAATAACGGCCAAAAAATAATATTTTGTTTTAGAGATTGGAGAATAGCCCTGAGAGGCAATATCCTGGTTGACTAATACCGATAAAATAAAAACAAGTCCCATTGCCAACAAGCACCAACTGCTCTTGTTTATTTTTTTAAAATCTGTTTTGGTTAAAAAATAAAGAATAGGCCAGATAATAAATATGTGATTGAGCGCCAAAAATGTCATCGAAGTAAAAAGCCCAAGAGCTAAACTCATTAAGGCAGCGTAAGTAAGCCAGTTAATTTTATTGATTGTTTTATTCATAGGCACAATTGTAGTTAGTTGCCTCCGCCTTGAAAAGCCCAAATTCGTTCCAGGAGACTATTGGGGAAGCGGTGTGTTTAATGCAACCAAGTGGATACTAGAAAATAAGTTAAACTTAGATTATGCTTGGAATCAGATGAGGTTGAAGTTACCTACTCCTAAAATAAAAGGACTATGACTATGAAAGACTTTATGAAACTTAGAATTAAATCATTCAAGCTGATTAGCTACAATATTATCAACATTACTCTCACTGACGACTCTGAATATACTGCTGACCTCACTTCTTTTCACCCTGTTTACTGCTACCCAAAAGACGAAGCCGAATGGAACCAGGCCTTCATCGGAGAATTCAAGGCCGACATCCAATGGCCTTGTGGATTTGATATCCACCTTCATCAAATTGCCGACCTTGCTTTAGAACAATCCGCCTAATTCGTTCCAGGAGACTTTTGGGGAAGCGGCGTGGCGAAGGGGTTAAAACATAAAAAAGGTATGATCAGTTTCTGAATCTGGAAAAGAATTAGCATACAAATAACGCCAAACTCTCGTGTATTGACTCCACGGTCCTTTAATTTCTTTGTCGCAAATCACCTGTGGTTTTACTAATATGGTGGAAGGTGCTCCTAAAATTTTCTGCATAAACATTTCATGGCCTTCACTGTTTGCAAAAAAGACTAAGCGCTTGTCGGAAATATCTTCAAGCTCTGTGTAGTGTTTATTGGTTTCACTAAATTTCTTCATCACTCTAATGTTGCGAGCGAGCTCAACAAGTGCGTGTCCAAAACTTTTATTAAGAGACTTGTCTGCAGCGAATGCATACAAATAATAATTTTCAGATTTGTAGCAAACTAGAGAAACTCTCACATCTTGAAAATCTGTGATTATTTCAAAATGTTTTAAGTTTTTAATCTTTGATTCGTGTTCTTTGATGGGCAAATTTCCTCTCCAGAATTCATGGAGTGCCCAACGCTCGCTTGCTTCAAGAATTGCATTTTTACGAGCGTTACGAGCAGTAAAACCGGGATATGCGGCCATGCCAGTGGTTGATGGATTAACATCGAAACAATAAGTTGCTGCTTCCAATGAATCGGCCGTGCCATAAAAAGCCCAACGTTCAAGTGCTTCAGAAATGGCTTTGTAGACAGCGATGTTTTGAAAGGGGGAGGTGCCGGAGCCATCTGAACTAGAATATATTGTAGAAATTGAAACCCATGCTGGAATTAAATTTTGGTTAAGCGAAATTACAGATTCAAATAATATCTCCCCATTAATTTGAATGCTTTTATAGTATGCACTTTTAGATATCAGAACACTATCTTTAAGCAAATTTCTATAATACCAAGGAGTCAAATCGATCATTTTATTCCCATTTAATAAATTGAAAATCGATGGAGGGAATATTTAAATTAATTTGATTATAATTTATTTTGGAGTCCTTCTTAAACCAAAAACCTTTGCTGTAATGCCGAATAGGCCAGATAATTGCCTGATCCCAAATCTCTCTATTTATAATATCAATATCAGGGGAAACTTTTTTAAGTTCATCTAGTATTCTCCCGGTGGAGTCTGGAAGATTAATCCCGTGTTTTGATAGAAACATGAATCTTACTGTGTCAATGAATTCTTCGGCTTCAATACCTGTACCATTAATTGCCAAATCCATTACTTTTTCTATTTCCATATGTTCATCGTATTTTATTTGTTGAACATCAATATCAGCATCTTCTCCAATGTTTTTAAGAGCAGCATCGAAGACCTCAGGGATACTTTTGAGATTAGCATTCTCTTTTAATTTTGAACCAGCGTTTAAAGTATGAGTTATTATTTTAAATTTATTAAAACTGGGTTTTTGAACTTCGAAATTCAGAGTAAATTTTTTAACACCTGACAATGACAATGGAAAAAAAGAATTAATTACTTCAAAATTAGATTTTTGCAACCCACGATAAAATTTGTATCTCAACCATTTCCGTAAATTCAAATTATTCAGTGGACTATTTTTTTTGTCCCAGCTGTAACATTGCACATACCCAATTTTAAATCCCTCAGCTGAGCCAATATATTCAAAAGTAGAATCAACCATCAAGGTACTTCGATCAGCAAATATGATATCAACGTTTAGTAAATCTGCCGACTTTTGATAACTGATAAATCTTTAAAAGAGATAGTATCGATTGCATTTATATAATCAACATAAGAAATGTTTTTTCTTAATGAAAGCTCAAAGCTATTTTCATCCCACCTAGATACTTCATAGGTCCCCGAAGATATTGATTTCAATTTATTTTTCCATACCCCTGTTTTATTATCATATAGCGATGGGTGGGCAAGCGAGTAAAAACCAAATGCAATTTTACTTAAGAGCTCTGGCGTGGGGGTGTTAAAATTTAGGTGTAGTTCGTTACCTTGGCTAAATACTCCTTCAAGCTCATTTAAATTAGTAATCTTATCATAACCGACAAGATGCTCGAGTAAACCTGACTGTGACTTTTCAATACTTTTAACAAACGCAACTCGCTTCAAACTCATCTCATAATCATGAGCCGTAATCAGATCACCATTCGAGTAGTAGGTATTTTTGCGTATTTTAAAAATCCATTTTTTTAATTCTTCGTCATGACTCCAGCTTTCAGCAATCTGAGGAGTTATCTCACCTTTTTTATTAAATGAGACTAAGTTTCCAAATACAGAAGTGAATGTTTGGTGATGAACATAAGCATCGTAATCAAGTGGATCTGACGAGAAAGGTTTAGATCCAGTTACAATATTAAGACTTCTTTTGTGAACATTTGATTTTATCATAAAAACTGCACCAAAAATGATAAGTATAAATAAAACTATAAGAGTATTTTGATTTTTCATTTACTCTTTGTTGCTCCATTTTTTGTAGATCCATTCCATCCAGGGTCAGTGCCATCACTTGTATCCATCTTTACACGATTCACATTAACATCCACCTTCGCCGCCATCGCTTTAGCCCCAATCATGCTCAAAACAATAACCAAAAGCGCACTCAGTGATTTTTTCATACTGACTCCTAAATTAGATTTATTCGAGTAATATAAATGTAATTAATTTTTTAAGCTAATTGAGTTTAGGATGTAAGAAAAAAATTCTCATAACAAAACTACCTATTATCCTGGCAACTACAACATTGCTTATAGTTACCGCCTTCTTGAGGTATAATTTATACATAAACAGCTCTCAACTCTCCAAGGAATTTCTCACACAAAATGCCAAGGAAATTTACTCGATAGACACCTTAAAACTCTCCTCAAGAATGAACTCATTTTCCAGGGCCTTAAATTGGGTATGTATAAAAGGTGAAGTTAATTCGGCTCCCTTTTTCAACATGCAAAAGGATTCATGCAACACCGGCTTACTTCAGCAAAAAGTAGAAATCTTCGTGCCTGAAGCAAATAATATTCGAATTTCAATAACTCTAAAACTCTCAAGAGATCTCCAGATTTTATTTGTGTCATTTATTTTATTTCAAATCGCCCTAATTATCTCGATCATGGCCGCCACAAAAAAATCAGAAGAAGAAAAAGTTTTTCAAGAGCTAAGTTTTCTTAAACTCTCCAGAAAAATGTTCCATGACATTCGCTCTCCCTTAGCTTCACTAAGCACCCTTTCAGAAACCGTTCATTTTCCAGACCCGTTTGAGAAAAAAATCTTTTTTAGTTCAATTGAAAGAATAAACAGTATTGCTAACTCTCTACTGAGTGAAACTCAAAAAAGAGTGATTGATCTGCCTAGCTTTCAAAATCTAAATCCACTAATAAAAAGTATTATCGAAGAAAAGAAAAAAGAATACTCAGCTAAAGAAATTGACATTAACTTTACTAGCAATGAAGAAAACCAAACTTTCCTAGAGCAAAATGAAATTAAAAGAATTTTATCTAATTTGATTAATAACGCCATCGAATCTGCAGGACAAAGAAAACCCATTGTAGATTTAAAAGTTACACAATCCGGAACTCAACTCACTCTTGATATTTCAGATAATGGCACAGGCATTCCTGAAAAAATCTTAAAGCAATTAGGCAGTCAAGAAATATCATCGAAAAGATCTGGCAATGGCCTAGGATTTAAGGAGGCGATGGAGTCATTAAAGGAATGGAATGGAAATCTTGAGGTATTTGAAACTTCCCCCAAGGGAACAACTATCCGCTTAACTCTTCAAGCAAAAGAACTGCAGCCTAAGGTCCTAGCGGAAGTAAAGGAATTGCAAACGACATATTACTTAATTGATGATGATGACTTAGTTCGCTTTACCTGGGAGATGAAGGCCCGTAAGAGCAAAATTAATCTCAAAACTTTTAATAATCCTCAAAATTTTCTTGAGGTAAAAAATAGCATCGCTAAAACTTCCGTCATCTACATCGATTCCGAGTTAGGTGATATCAAAGGTGAGGACGTAGCACTTGAACTTTTCCAGGATGGCTTCCTTGATATTTCAATTACCTCGGGGCATCCCCCTGATCGGTTTAAAGCTCATAATTTTTTACGGACGATTATTTCTAAAACGGCTCCATTTTAAACTTCAAAAGGTTCCAGGAGACTTTTGGGGAAGCGGTGTGTTCAGCAAATCAAAATTTGATTTGCGGTAGTCTAAAACTTTTTTACCGTTTTATTGGCATTCGTTTTTTCAATTATTTATATTTTTTAAAAAAATATTTATTTGCAATCTCCCTAAGAACTAAGGAGAGGAAAAATGCAAATTCTCATTCAATCACCGATTGGACATTCAATAAGACTGGATCTTCATTATTTCTACAATTCTATTTTGCAGAAACACCCAGTTTCAAGTGGGCAAGAAGAAGAAATTATAAAGTCATTAGAATTTCCTTTCACCATAAGGCGAAGCAATCGCGATCGCACGGTGTCGCTCTATTATTCAATTTACATGAATAGAATGCTTTGCTCAGTTGTCAAAACCAATGAGCAATACAGCTTCTTGATCACTTCATACCCGTGTGATAGGGTAAAAATAGGAGAAGTTTTATGGCAAAAATAAATTTAATTCATGACAATATTGGAAAAACTTTAACCATTCATTTTGGTGACCCAAAAGAAGAATATGCCTCTGAACTTACCGATGATGAAATTATTGTCATGAAAAACAAATCTGGAAAAATCATAGGTCTTGAAATTTTACATTTCGATTATGATCCCGATGACAGCATCAATTTAAAAATTGTTCCAAATCTTGCTTAATTTTGATCTCAGCATATTATCTGCTTAACTAATTCAAATACCTAAAAAATATTCTTGCGAAAAAGTTTGCATTGTCAATCTCCAAAAGGAGAATCTCAATGCCAACTATTTCTTATTTCTATGATATATCAACCGGGGAGATCAAAGAGGGGAAACTTCCTCCTAAGGCACGAGCATTAACGGAAGAATGGAGACTTATCCATAAAAAAGAATTAATCGAGGCGTGGGATCTTATGTTAAAATATGAAAAGGTTAAAAAAATCCCAGGATTAAAATGAAAATACAAAAAATCATTGAAGCAAAAGCATTTCCAGGAAAAATTCTTTATTTAAAATTCGCTGATGGAGTTGAGGGAGAATTTTGTTTTACTGATTATTTTAGTTGCGACAAAGAATTAAGTAGTGAGCTAAAAGAAGAAAATTATTTCAGTCAAGTTAAAGTCAAGTTAAAGTCAAGTTAAAGTCAATAAGGAATTTGGTTGCATTGAATGGCCTAATGGATATGACCCAAGTCCTGACGTGCTCTACGCAATCGTATCAAAACAAAAAATTATCATAAACAATAAAATTGTCTTCGACCCATCTCTTGGAAAAAGTGCTTGGATTAATAATTAATCCCCAATTCGCCCCAATTCGTTCCAGGAGACTTCTATGGAAGCCTTGAGTCATTACACTGAAAGAATCAAAAATTTCATCCTGACTGAATTAATTTTTAAAAAGTTTCTTAGCATCCATTATTAAATTTAGATCACTTACCTTTTTTTATTTCTAAATATCTTGCCTATGTATTTGGATAAAATCCATACAAGGTATATACTTAAATGGGCGAGATATTTCGATTCAAAAATCTAAAGTTTAAAATTTGGCCTAATGATCATAAGCCAAGCCATGTTCACGTTTACAGACCTGAAGCACATGCCAAAATAAATTTGGAGACTTTAGAAGTCATACAATCAACTGGCTTTACGGAAAATGATTTAAAAATTATCCTGCAACAAATTTTTATAAGAAGATTTAAAATACAAGAAAAATGGAATGAAATTCATGGCAAAAAATAAAACCTCAAAAAAAGATATTATTTCTCCTGATGAGTTTGATGCAAAGTACTCCAAAGAGAAAATTAGCATTTGGATTGATGAGGAAGTTCTGGATGAATTCAGAAAAATTGCCAAAAATAATAATAAAAAATATCAAACTCTTATCAATGAAGTTTTAAGAAATTATGCCTTTGCTCCCAAGACAAAAAATCTTGAAAAAATTCTGACAAAAATTGAAAATGCCACAAAAGAGTTAAGACATATCAAAGGTATTTTGAATTAAGGATCTCAAACCTGCTCCAGGAGACTTCCGTGGAAGCGCTTCAGCATCGCCTCGGCTTTCTCCCAGGACCCACAACATTCGGGACTAAGCGCAATTGTTAACACACGAATCATCCCAGAATCCAGCCCTGAGCGCAAAGAAGCAGCTATAGAATCCACATACTCATCGCTAAAAAGCTCAAATTTTTCCGGTTGGGCAGAAAAAAAATAATCAAGATCAAGATTTACAATCCAACTTAAGTCATTAAGATATTTTTTGCCACTAAAAATTTCATGCATTCGTTTAGCCAGATCAATAGGCTTCACTTCCTCCGATAACCCCTTGGCAGAACCCAAGTGATGAGTGGCCGACATTGTTAATCCCAAACTCTGCGGATATTTTTGCAAAAATATTTCCAGGTAATTATCCCAGCGAAAGAGTCGCGAATGAATATCGCTCTGCCAGGCGTTGCGGTAATCCTCCAAACTCAAATTCCACATATCGTGCAATTTGAAATCAAAGTAAGCCAAGGCCGACTCATTCATATCGGGATGAGCATCGATGTGAAACAGATTATAGCGCTCGCCCTTTTTTATTTCCTGAAACCAGCACCAAAGCGCCAGGCGATGATTATCCATCAGATAAGTGCGATCATCTTTGAGCAAAATATTATCGTCGCTATCGCCGGAAAAACCGCGATTAGTCAGAGGAATAAAAACTTTCTTCATCGCGCTGCCTCCCCAAAAGTCTCCTGGAACCTTTCTGGGGAACCTTTCTGGGAAGGAAATGGAAAAAGAAAAGCGGAAGGTGCTGGACTCTGCGAGAGTTTGAATGCCATTTTTAGATTCGAAGTTGCCGTCGTGGTCGGCAGAGTCACAAATTCCATACCACGGCTCGATACAGATAAATGGCACCGAATCTTTGCCCCAAATTCCTAAATAAGGAGTGTTGGTGCCAGAGACACGAATCACCTCGCGAGTTTTCAGATTCTTCAAATCAATATGCTTAGATTTTAGATCTTTGAAAATTAAGGCATCATTTTTAAACAATTCTACTGTGGGCAGAATCGTTTCACTTGTGAGCGCTGTTAATTTTTTCAAGTTCACTAAATTGTCTTCTAGTAAGAAAAAACCCCGCTCTTTTTTTTCAAAAATAATTTCGTAATCAGATAAATCAGTTGTTGCAAAAGCCGGATGCGCCCCAATGGAAAAATAAATATCCTGACGGTCAACATTTTTTACGGCATACGCAATTTGCAAACCGCGATCCTCGAGTGTGTAAGTCACAAAAAGTTCAAAACAAAAAGGATACATGGCAAAAGTAGTTTGATCGGCAACCAGTTTAAACGTTAATTCATTCCGTGTTTTTGAAACACACTCAAATTCATAGTCTCTGGCAAAACCATGCTTGGGCATTTTATAAACTTTCTCTTTTAAAACATACTGGTCATCTTTTAGCTGGCCGATAACGGGAAATAAAATTGGAGAAGTCCGATTCCAGATTTTTTTTGCTGCCTCATCTTTTGGTGCCCATAAGACTTCGCGCTTCCAAGCCTTGTTAAAGAGGCTCTTCATCTCTGCACCCAAACTTGAAACCACTAGGCTTAATGAATCATTTTCAATTTGAAAGCTTTGGGCCATGCGACTAACCTTACACATTATTTTTACTATGAGGATCTCTTATTTATTGTTACAATCTCCCTATAATAAGTCACTTTTAAAAAAGCAAAAATCATGAAAGTCACAGAACATTTATCTAATGCCAAAAACCCACTCTTTAGTTACGAAATCGTTCCACCGCCAAGAGGTCGCTCGGTTCAAGAAATTATAGATATTGTCGAAGCCTTGGGCCCAGTTAATCCTGCCTGGATTGATGTAACGGCCCACTCTTCTTCTGCTTATTATAACGAAAAAGAAGATGGAACAATTGAACGTAAAATTTATAAGAAGCGCCCGGGCACCATTGGAATTTGTGGAATTATTCAAAACCGATTTCGCATTGATACTGTTGTGCATCTTTTATGTTTAGGTTTTTCTAAAGAAGAAACTGAAGATGCACTACTAGAATTAAATTTTCTTGGCATTCATAACGTCCTCGCTCTTCGTGGAGATGGACCAAATTATAAAAAAGAAATTTCTAAAAGCCGCAGTATGAATTATTACGCTTCTGATTTAGTGGAGCAGGTGCGGGCCCTTAATAACGGAGTCTTTTTAGAAGAAGTTGAAGGCAGTGCTAAGTTTGATTTTTGTATTGGAGTTGCCGGTTATCCCGAAAAACATTTTGAAGCACCTAATTTAAAATTAGATATGATAAATCTTAAAAAGAAAGTGGATGCTGGTGCCGACTACGTAGTGACTCAAATGTTTTTTGATAATCAACACTATTTTGATTTCGTGAATTCAGCCCGTGCGGCAGGAATTACTATTCCCATTATTCCTGGAATAAAAGTTTTAAAAAATGCTACCCAATTAGTAAGTGTGCCCAAAAATTTCTATATCGATTTCCCGGATCAATTAGTTGAAGAAGTTACCCGCGATCCAAAAAATGTCACCTCGATTGGAAAAGAATGGGCCACTAATCAGGTGCGTGGGCTCTTAGAAGGTGGTGCTCCTTGTGTGCACTTCTACATTATGAACGACACCGGAACGATTGTAGATATCGTTAAAAAATTCCAGTAATAACATGCTCATAAGCACATAAATACCCCTATTTTAATGCCTCACAAGTCTATTAATACCCCTAAATATCAGCTTTTCATTGAGATATTAGCATGTTAGACTGAGACATGAAAAGAATTGCAGAAAAGCACTTACAACACTGGTTTAATAGTCCCAATAGAATGCCTTTGATCATTCGTGGGGCCAGACAAGTTGGCAAATCAACTCTAGTAAAACTTTTTTGTGAAAATCAAAAATTAGATCTTATAGAAATCAATTTAGAAAAAGAAAAACTCAAAAGTATAACTGATGATGGTTTTTCCATTCAAAATGTACTTGATGAAATACAACTTAAGTCCAAAAAGATTCTCTCCTCTCGTTCTGTTATTTTTTTTGATGAAATACAGGAGCAGCCAAAACTATTGAGTGCCCTCCGCTATTTTTTCGAGGAACATCCTGAAATAGCTATCATATCGGCCGGATCCTTATTAGAAATAACTCTTAAGTCTGGGCAATACAGCTTCCCCGTTGGCCGAGTAGAGTTTTATCATCTTGGACCTATGACATTTACTGAATATTTATGGGCAACAGATAATAACTTTTTAGCCGATAAAATAAGCACACTTGATTCAACAGAAACCGTTCATCAATTGGCCAAAAAGGAATTAAGAAATTTTTATTATATCGGTGGAATGCCTAAAGCTATAAAAACTTATACAGAAAACAAAAGCCTGGTTCCTGTCAGACATATTCAAGAGCAAATTATACAAACATATATGGCCGATTTCTCTAAGTACAACCCGAGGATACAAGCTGAGAGAATTCAGCGCATATTTGCGGCTACAATAACTCAACTTGGAAAAAAAATAATATACCAGCGAATTGATTCTCATTCACAAGCAAGGGATACAAGACGAATTATTGAATTACTCATAGATGCCAGAGTACTTATTCCAAGCTATCATTCTGACGGAAATAATGTTCCACTTATCGGTGAAAGTGATTTTACAATTCAAAAATTATATTGTCTGGATATAGGCTTAGTGAATTGTCTGATGAAGTTAGATTTGGAAACAATTGATTTAGAATTTGAAAATCATTTTAATACAAAAGGAATTATTGCTGAGCAGTTCGTGGCCCAACACCTGGCGTATATACACGGTGGAACTGCTGCGCCAGAGCTTTTCTATTGGTTAAGAGATAAAGGCTCTCAAAAAGGAGAAATTGATTTTCTGCTGCAGGAGAATAATCAAATAACACCTATCGAGGTAAAATCAACCAAGGCCGGGCATCTAAAGTCATTATTCTATTTTATTAAAGAGAAAAATAAGTCAAACGCTGTGAGAATCTCGTTGAATAAATTTTCAACCGAAGAGATTCACCATAAGATAGGCTATCAAATTTTTAAAGCCACTCTCGTAAATCTTCCACTTTACGCTATAGAGTCTATTCTTAAGCTTTAATAAATGCTATGCTTTCAAACATGAAAAAACACCCTACTCTCCTCGAACTTGAATCAACCCTTAAAGAAAAAATTCTTTTTTTAGATGGTGCCATGGGCACTATGATTCAAACTTATAAATTACAAGAGCTAGACTTCCGCCAAGGACATTTTGATAATCACCCAAAAGATTTAAAAGGCAATAACGACCTCTTGGTTTTTACTCGCCCTGAAATTATTAAAGAGATTCATACAAAATATCTGGAAGCGGGCGCAGACATTATCGAGACTAATACATTTTCAGGAACCCGCCTTGCCCAAAAAGATTATGACTTGGAAAATATTGTTTATGATCTAAATGTGAAGGCCGCTCAAATTGCTAAATCTGCTTGCACAGATTTCATGAAAAAAAATCCTCATCGCAAATGTTATGTTGCCGGAGCGCTCGGGCCCACCAACAGAACGGCTTCATTATCTCCGGATGTAAATAACCCGGCCTTTAGGGCCATTACCTTTGATGAATTGGTTGTTAACTATTACGAACAAACTAAAGCACTCATTGATGGCGGCGCTGATATTCTTTTACCTGAAACAGTTTTTGATACGCTTAATTTAAAAGCATGTTTATTTGCTATTTCAAAGTATGAACTGGAAGTGGGAATTAAATTTCCCCTTATGCTTTCAGTAACTATTACCGACGCAAGCGGCAGAACTCTCTCGGGTCAAACCGTTGAAGCTTTTTGGCATTCTGTGAGACACGCCAAACCTCTTTCAGTCGGAATCAATTGTGCTTTAGGTGCCAAAGAAATGAGGCCTTATATAGCCGAGCTGGCTAAAATTTCTGATTGTTTTGTCAGCTGTTATCCCAACGCCGGACTTCCCAATCCACTTTCACCCACTGGTTATGATGAAACTCCGCTTAAGACAGCTCAATTTGTAGCGGAGTTTGCTGACAGTGGATTCATAAATATTTTAGGTGGCTGTTGTGGAACTACCCCCCCACACATCGAAGCGATTGTAAAAAAAGTGGCAAATAAAAAACCACGAATCATTCCTCTGATAGAAAAAGCCACTCGCCTCTCGGGCCTTGAAGCCCTTAGCATAAAAAATGGTCACACTAATCCTTTCTACATGGTGGGCGAGCGAACCAATGTCACCGGCTCACCTTTATTTGCCAAGCTGATTAAAGCGGGAAATTTCGATGAGGCCTTAAGCGTTGCCAGACAGCAAGTTGAAAATGGCGCCAATATAATTGACATCAATTTTGATGAAGGCTTACTTGATTCAAAAGCCTGTATGGTGCATTTTTTAAATCTCGTGGCCAGTGAGCCTGATATTTCTCGCGTACCCATTATGATTGATTCATCTAAATGGGAGGTTATTGAAGCGGGATTAAAATGTGTTCAAGGTAAGGCGATCGTTAATTCTATTTCACTCAAAGAAGGTGAAGAAAATTTTTTGAAACAAGCCCGCTTAATTCAGCGATACGGTGCTGCCGTTGTCATCATGGCCTTCGATGAAAATGGCCAAGCGGCCAGCAAAGACGAAAAGGTGCGCATTTGTAAACGCGCTTACGATTTACTTGTGTCAACAATTGATTTTGATCCTTGTGATATTATTTTCGACGCTAATATTTTAACTGTGGCCACTGGTATCGAAGAACATAATCCATACGGTGTCAATTTTATTGAAGCGGTTAGAGAACTTAAAAGTCTATGCCCAGGAGCTCTCACTAGTGGTGGTGTTTCTAATTTATCATTCTCATTTCGCGGAAATAATATTGTCCGCGAAGCCATTCACTCTGTTTTTTTATACCATGCGATTAAAGCTGGTTTAGATATGGGGATTGTTAATGCCGGAATGCTGGCCGTCTACGACGAAATTAATCCTGTGCTTCGAGAAAAATGTGAGGCCGTAGTCCTCAATACTAACGCCAATGCTACTGAAGATTTATTAGATCTCGCTGAAGAATTAAAAGGCTCAAATAAAAAAGAAGAAAAACAAATAGAAGAGTGGCGCGAGCTTGAGCTAGAAGCACGCATTGGTCACGCCATGGTTAAAGGTCTCGACGCTTACATAGAAGCCGATACTGAAGAGGCTCGGGTGAAATATGGCAAACCACTTAATGTGATTGAAGGACCTCTGATGGAGGGCATGAAAATTGTTGGTGATCTCTTTGGTCAAGGAAAAATGTTTCTGCCTCAAGTTGTTAAATCAGCCAGGGTTATGAAAAAAGCCGTGGCCTATCTTGAGCCTTTTATGGAAGAAGAAAAACGCTTAAACGCTGCCAGCGCTCGCGAGCAAGGTGTTTTTGTCATTGCAACCGTCAAAGGCGATGTTCACGATATTGGAAAAAATATTGTGGGTGTTGTTCTGGCCTGTAATGGCTATAAAGTTATCGATCTGGGCGTTATGGTTTCATGTGAGAAAATCCTTGCTGCCGCCCTTGAACATAAAGCAGATATTTTAGGGCTCTCTGGACTCATTACTCCCTCCTTAGACGAGATGATTTACGTGGCCCAAGAAATGGAGCGATTAGAATTTAAACTGCCTCTGCTTATTGGCGGGGCTACAACTTCAAAAGCCCACACTGCCATAAAAATTTCTCCCCATTATCATGCTCCTATTGCTCATGTGGGAGATGCTTCATTGGTTATTGAAGTTTGCAGCAACCTGTTAAATCCGGATAAAAAAACGGCTTACGCTGACGGATTAAAAAATCTCTACACGCAATTGCGCCAACGTCATTTACAAAATCAAAGTGGAAAATCTGATCTTATCAGCTATGAAGAAGCAAAAATGCATTCGTTTAAAAGTAACTGGAATGAAATTGAAATAGCACAACCATCAAGATCTGGAATATTTACGCTTGATATACCTCTCGAAGAAATTATTGCCTATATTGATTGGTCTCCCTTTTTTTGGACCTGGGAGCTTAAAGGCAGTTATCCTAAAATTTTAGGAAATGAAAAATATGGCCAGGAAGCTCAGAAGCTTTTTGATGATGCTCAAGTGCTACTTTTAGATATTATAAAAAATAAACGCTTCACTCCCAAGGTGGTTGTCGGTATTTTTAGAGCTTTCTCAAAGGGAGATGATGTGGTTGTAAATAATCAAACAACTTTTCATTTTCTTCGCCAGCAAAAAGAAAAAATTGGTGAAGACGGAGTTTACTACTCGCTGGCCGATTTTATTGCTCCTGAGAGTCTATACAACGACCATGTAGGATGTTTTGCCGTTACCACCGGTCATGAAGTTGAAGCTTTTGCTAAAAGCTTTCAAGACAAGCACGATGACTACTCTTCAATCATGGTTAAGGCCATTGCCGATCGCTTAGCAGAAGCCTTAGCAGAACTTACTCATAAAAAGGTTCGAGACCTATTTGGCTTTGGCCTAACAGAAAATCTATCTAATGAGGATCTCATCAAAGAAAAATACCGAGGCGTAAGACCAGCCCCTGGTTATCCAGCTTGCCCCGATCACACGGAAAAGAAAATACTTTGGGATTTATTAGAAGTAGAAACTCATACTGGAATCACCTTAACTGAAAACTTTGCCATGAATCCCGCTAGCTCAGTTTCTGGATTTTATTTTAATCACCCAGAGGCCCGCTATTTTAATGTCGGAAATCTGGGAGTTGATCAAATAAAAAATTATGCTCAAAGAAAAAATATGAACCAAAGCGAAGCTGAAAAATGGCTAGCTCCCAATTTAGATTATGAACCAAGTTAAAAAAATTCTCACTATTGAAGATGTTATTATAGAAAAAGGCGAACATTGGCGTGCCCCACTTGATTACGCTCGCACCACAATCCCAGATAAGTACTTAAGCGATAAAAATCTTATCCGTTTGACTAAAGGTCGTTGCACCATCGCTCATCTAGAATTGATGGTAAAAATTCTTTTTCAAGATTCAAAAGAGCGGCCAGTAGGTATCACCGGAATTGATCAATTCTTCTATGTTGTCGATCGATCCAATTTTAATTTATTTGATTGGCTTGAATCCATCACTTTATTTTACGAATGGCTAAATAAGGAAAATCGTAAAACTCCATTTCCTAAAATGTTAGGCTATTTACAATGCTGTGAAGACTCGCCTGAAAATAAAGATATTAAGAATGAATTTACCCAATTAGTTTCTGGAATGCTAATTGAACATGGATACGAAGGCTAAAAATAAAAAAGGCCCCTTGCGGAGCCTTTTTTATATTATCTAACACTCTCTTAAAAGAGGTATAAAAATAATTAGTGAGCAGCAGGTGCAGGAGCAGCAGGAGCAGCTTCAGCGTTAGCAGCAGCAGGAGCAGGAGCAGCTTCAGTTCCAGCAGCAGGAGCAGCTTCAGCAGCTGGAGCAGCAGGAGCAGCAGGAGCAGCTTCAGTTGTAGCAGCAGCAGGTGCAGCTTCAGTTGTAGCTTCTTCTTTTTTTGAACAACCAAAAGAAACAGCAGATACGATAAGTACTAGAGCTAATAATGTTTTCATCTTTATTCTCCTTAAGTTACGTTAAGATGACGAGTTTGCGCGCAAAATACATGAGCTATAATTTTTTACTACGTATCGGATATTTAAGTCAACCTTTTAGCTAAAAAAAAATAAAAAAACGCACTGCAACTATCGAAGATTAAACGAGAAACTTATTAGTGAGCTCTTTAGACCGCCTGTAGTACTCCATCAACCAAATCGGAATACTGCGACCATCCCCAAATAACGACTCTCTGTTCATAGGTTTTCTCCTTTTCAGGTCTGACCTTACGGGAGTCCTTAACACCGGAAAAAAAACTTTCCAAACCGGCCATATGAGAACGTAATACAATTTCTTCATCTTTAGTAAGCCAAACTTTTTGAATTTTTAATTGGGGATCAACTTCAGATTTTTTAGCAATTGTTTTTGTGAAATACTGATTCACTAAGGAAATAAAGAGTTCTTTAGCTTCTTCTTTGACATTATCACTTTTATTGATTTCATTTAGCCAAAGAAAGCAGTTTTCTTTATCAATAGAATACGTTCCACGATTATAGCGGATCATATTTTTCATCAAAAGATTTGGTAATACATTTAACAAAAGACCATGTTCTAAATCTGTATCGAGGATAATCTCTTGAAGATTTCTCTCTTTTTTAGAAAGGGATTCAATAATAATTCTTTCAATAATAAGTAGTCCATCTTTCATCTTTTAATCCTTTTTAAGCTGTTAAACTATTAGTAGAGTAATTTTTTTGTAAAGTAATTTGTTTCAATTTCCAAATTTCTATTTTTCTCAATAAGTATTTTTCAATTTCTTTAATTGCCACAGGACTTAACTTTAATGAGCAATCAAAAGCGATAGATTCAAGTGATTCGCAAAGGCCCATTTTTTCTCTGACCTTCTTTTGAAAAATTTGGTACTCACAAAGTTTCATCGTGCTTCCATTTAAAATTCTAAAAACACGAGTGATTTGAATACCCGTGTCTTCAGCTATTTTTTTTAGTGTGGGGTTTTGGTTTACCAACATGTATTGGTCTAAGATTGTTTTTTGTAGCTCCATTGCTTTTTCTCCCTCTTTTGTTTGATAAGCTCTAAAGCAGAACTCATGCCAAAAAAAATAGTGGAAAAAAAGAACTAAGTTGTTAGAATTAAGGAAGCCAAATACAACAGAGAGAACAAGGTTGTTCTCCTTTAAGAATAAAGTGTTTTGAAACGAGAACGGCCATGCAATTAAAGATCGTCACATCTAATATTCGCTATGAAAATTCTCACGATGGAATTCATTCATGGAATAATCGCTGCCCACTCTTACAGAACATCATCACAGAATTTCTTCCAGATATTTTGGGTACTCAAGAGGGGCGAGAGCTCCAAACCAGAAAATTAGCTAGTGGTCTCTCTCTTACACTCGTTGATTCCCATCGCTCATGGATTGCAGACAGAATGTATCCCTGTCTTTATATTAACAATGAAAGAATTAAATTAAAAAGCAGCGGCGACATTTGGTTATCCGAAACGCCTAAAATCGATGGTTCCTTTTCTTTTAAAAGCACTTTCCCAAGGTTATGTACCTGGATGCAAATCACTCATTTAATCCATAACCAAGATTATCTTGTGCTCAACACTCACCTTGATCATGTTTTAGAAGAAACTCGGATCGAACAAGTAAAAGTGCTTATTAAAGAAGTACAATCCTTAAATGATAAAAATCTTCCGATCATACTGCTTGGTGATTTCAATGATTCTCCAAAAAGCCAAATTCGCCAAACATTGCTTCAAAATCTAAACTTAATTGATCCTTGGATTGAACTAGCCTTGCCCGAAGAAACAACTCACCATGGCTTTCTAGGGAAAAAAAGTAAGGGTGAACGTATTGATTGGATTTTAGTTCCAGAATCATTTTCCGTGGAAAGTATTTATTTAGAAAAAAAAGATTTTAATCAAATTTATCCTTCTGACCATTATCCTCTTTTAGCAACACTCATTCCTAGATGAAGATAGGTCTCTATGCCTTTTTGAGTAGCTTCTAAAATATCTTCAGAAGGCTGCCATTTACCTTGTTCACCAATCACAATGACTGTTGATCCCCCAAAGAGAAAATAGCCTTTTTCTTCACCACGAGAGAAACTTGATCCGATTGTTAGTGGTTTTGACTGAATAATTTTCCCAACACAAATAGCACCCACTTCAATGTAAGCGAGCTTGCCAAAGTTTTTGGTTTCTAAAATCGTAACATGTCTTTCATTGGTTATAAGAATGTCAGGCTTAGCCTTTAGAGCCAAAGGGTTAACTGAATGAAGGACACCAGGAACTCGATATTCATCGAGAATCGTGCCTTCATCTGGGTAATGAAAACGATGGTAATCAACAGGACAAAGGCGGGCCAAAAGCAGTGGGCCATTTTGAAAGACATCTTCCCATTTTTTGTTAGCTATAAGTTCTTTGGGTTTTAAATATTTACCTTTTACGGGAACACTTTCAGAATCTTTTATTTGGTAATAACCATAATAGCGGGCTTCACTGAAAGCAGCCAACTCCTTTGGATTTTGAACAAATTCTCTAAGGCCATGTTTAAAGCGGCGGATAAAAAACTGATTAAAACTTGAGTAAGGTACTTCGCTACTTCTTCCTTCTTCTGGAAGATAATCATGCATGGGAATTTTAAAATTTTCTACAAAGGGAGCAATTTTTTTTCGACTCCAGCTAGAGTCTTGAAAAGAGCCGTAAAGCTTGGATATTGAAGCAAGGCAGGCAATACTTGAAATAGCTTTTCCGGACTGGCTTTGATAGAGCCACTCAACCATTTTATCCCCGTAGACTTTTTCTTGTTCTACTTTTTGGGTTACACGATTATAAAAATTGATTTCCACAGCACTT
>CANFNL010000019.1 GCA_947448205.1 Bacteriovoracaceae bacterium | reverse complement strand
TTTATGATACCCCAGAGCCTCTTCCACATCGTTGGCAGTAATTTCTACTGCTATTTCTCCTTTTCCTCTCACTACTTTTTCAGTTATCGCTCTTAAAATCAAAGCGATTTTTCTTTGTAAATCTCGAACACCTGCTTCGCGAGTGTACTCTTCAATAATCATTTTTAAATTATCATCATTTAATTTTACTTGCTCCTCTGTTAGACCATGCTCTTTGATTTGCTTTGGTAAAAGATGAGACTTAGCAATGTGGAGCTTTTCATCAGTGGTGTAACCGGAAAGTTGAATCACCTCCATACGATCCAAAAGTGGAGCAGGTATTGTTTCTAAACTGTTTGCCGTAGCAATGAAAAAAACTTTCGAGAGATCAAATGGAAGATCTAAATAATGATCCATGAAAGTTGAGTTTTGTTCAGGATCTAAAACTTCAAGCAAAGCTGCCGCAGGATCCCCTCCATAACCTCTTCCTAATTTATCAATTTCATCCAACATAAAGACAACATTTTTCTCATGACCTCTCTTAATGCCTTCTATAATACGTCCTGGCATGGCTCCAATATAAGTTCGTCGATGGCCTCTAATTTCTGAATCATCACGGACTCCTCCTAAAGAAGCCCGAACAAATTTTCGGTTTAAGGCATGAGCAATACTTTGCCCCAACGAAGTTTTTCCAACTCCAGGAGGACCAACAAATAACAAGATTGAGCCCTTCTTTTTGGGTGACATTTTCATCACAGCTAAATGCTGAATAATATGTTTTTTTATTTTTTCTAAGCCAAAATGCTCTTCATCTAAAATTCGTTGAGCTTCATCCAAGTTAATATCTTTTTGCTCACCTTCATTCCATGGAAGCGCCAAAATTAATTCTAAATAGTTTTTGATAACGTGAGATTCAGCATTTTGCTGCCCCATGGTTTCATAGCGATTGAGCTGCTCCAAGGCGACCTTCTCAACTTCCTGGGGCATTTTAGCCAGAAGAATTCTATCTTTTAGTGTTAACTTCTCTCCTTCAACTCCAATGGTCTCACTCGTTTCACCAAGTTCTTCTTTGATTGCCCGAAGCTGTTCTCGCAAAATAGATTCTCGATAAGCCTTACTGGTTTTTTCTGAAATTTTTAATCCCATTTCAGTATTAACTTTAATCATCTCTCGCTGCTCTACTAATAGCTCTAACACCTTTAGGGCCCGATTTTTTATTGAAACGATTTCTAAAATTTCCTGTTTTTTTGTGAGGATCAAAGGTAAGTTTTGAGCCACTAAATTAGTAAAATCAGCAGCACTACTAAAGCTTTCTAGGTTTTTTATAAATTCACTTGAGGTATTAAGGCTTGTGAGTATTTCAATGGAAATTTCTTTCAGGCTTCTCAGCAATGCTACTTCAGTAGGTCCATCGAGATCCATGATATCTGGCAAAGGCTCTCCCCTTGCAACCCAAGAAGCAAAAGACTCTTCGTATTCCACTTGAAGAAGCTTGAAGCGATAAAGAGCCTTGATATGGGCAATAGTGTCGCCTTTTTCATTCTTTTCAATCTTCTGAATTGTGCAAAGAGTGCCAACAGAAAAAAAGTCCGCCGGAGCCGCTCGATCGACTTGGACTCCCTCTTTGAGGGTGATCGCTATAAAAATCTTATCAGGGCCGCTTTCCAATGCTCTATTTATCGCATTTATCCCCACAGTTCTAGAGACTAAAACTGGAAGCTGGACGTCAGGAAACAGCACTGTGTTCTTTAGGACCAAGGTTGGTAAAAATTGTTCTATATTTGTAATTATTGGTGTTTTCATGATTTAAAGTTGGTAGTGATAAAAATATCGTCAAGTGCGCTCAGAATAATTTTCTATTTTTAATTTTCTTATTGTGTTGCGTTTTGGTAAAGTGAACAAAAATAGACTAGAAAAGATATTAGAAAAGCTATTATTAGATTAAACTAAAACTATCTTTATAACGTTCTTGGACTAAGCATGAAAACCATTTTAAAAATTCTCTTTATTTTCTTAGCGATTACTGGTGCAGTTACATTATTATACAACTTTACTGACATCACTCTCGGTAAAGTGGATTTTTTTACTAAGCATGGTTGGATCTTTCTAATATCTATTGCTCTTTTTCCACGCTTGACTCTTTTGGTTTCTGGATTAATCTTCAGTTCCATAGAGTTTGGTGGTCTCCTGTGGTGGTTGGGGTTTTTCTTTGCGCCAAGAATACTGGTGTCTATGCTGGCGACCATAGCCTATTGGAGAACAAATCCACTTTTAGTCATATTGGCTTGGTTAATAGCTCTTGGTGGTGAATCTTCCGAGAAATTTGTTATTTCAAAAAGAATGAAAGCTGCTCCTCAAAAATTTACTACCTTTGATAAAGAAACAATTGAAGCAGAATTTGAAGTAAAAAACTAAGGAATCCACATGAGCGAATCATTTACTGTAAAATTGCAATGGAATAGCAGCAATGAATTTGTTTACGATAAATTTAGTCGCGATCATGATCTGACGCTGTCTCAAGATCAGCACCTTCATGCTTCTTCGGCCGCAAGTTATCTGGGAAATTCCAAAATGACAAATCCCGAAGAGCTCTTAACTTCTGCATTAGCCAGTTGTCATATGTTAACTTTTTTAGCTATTGCCTCTAAGTCAGGATATACAATAGAGTCTTATCTAGATAATCCAGAAGCCCTTCTCGATAAAAATGAGGAAGGAAAATTATCTATCACCACAATTAATTTAAAGCCTGAAGTTGTATTCAAAGAAGACAAAATCCCAAGTCCAGAACAGTTAAAATCCCTGCATGAAAAAGCCCATCGCAATTGCTTTATTGCGAACTCAATTAAAACACATGTTAATATTCTCTAGGAGCCTTTTGTGAACGATTTAGAAAATTATAAATATGATCCTGCAAAAAGCTCGCTAGCAACAAGCTTATTTGAAGCTCTAACTAAGGTTGCTCAAGGAAATATACCTGAAGAATTAAGTGTTGTTGATTTCTTTAAAGCACTGGAGCAACCTCCGGAAAAGGCTCTTGGTGATTATGCTCTTCCTTGTTTTCGATTTGCCAAGGCATTAAAGAAAAATCCCAACCTTGTGGCCGAAGAATTAAAAAAAGAAATGGAGCTTTCTGGTAATGCTTGGATTTTGAAAATAGATCTTAAAGGAGCGTTCCTCAATATTTTCACTGATCAAAAACAAGTCGCTAAGACAATGATCCCGCTTTTACTTTCTGCTGAAGGATTTAGTTTACTTTCAAAAAATCCAGTTCATAACAATACTAAAGTCATGATCGAATACTCACAACCTAACACTCACAAAGAGTTTCACGTGGGTCATGGACGAAATGTTTGTCTTGGAGATAGTCTTTGTCGCATCTTCACTTATAACGGCTTTAACGTCACTCCTGTTAATTATATAGGAGATGAAGGAGCTCATATTGCCAAATGTCTTTGGGGTATGGAGCAGTATGGAGGTGAGAAATTAAATGCTGCTGTAAAAAACAAAGCTGAATGGTTAGGCCAGCGCTATGTTGAAGCCAACAATGCTTTAAAAGAGGCAACCCCTGAAGAAAAAGTAAAAATTCAATCAGAAATTTCAACTATTTTAAAAGCAATAGAAAGTAAGTCAGGAAACTATTTTGATATTTGGAAAACCACTCGCCAATATTGTCTCGAAGACTTTGATAATATCTATAAATGGCTAGATGTTCATTTTGATCACTTCTTTTTTGAATCAGAAGTCAGTGACTCCTCTCAAGAAATTGTTGAAGAGTATATGAAAAAAGGCTTATTTGTCGAAGACAATGGCGCAATTGGTTTTGATATGTCAGATAAAAAGCTTGGTTTTTTTATGGCCAGAAAATCAGATGGTACAACTCTTTATGCCACTAAGGACTTGGCATTGGCTAAAGTAAAATTTAATGATTTTGATATCGATCGCTCCATTTATGTAGTTGGTAGCGAACAAGTCTTTCATTTCAAACAAGTCTTTTATGCGCTAGAGAAAATGGGCTTCAAGCAAGCGCCAAAATGCTATCACCTATCTTATGGAATGGTCGTTCGTCCCGAAGGAAAAATGTCTTCGCGAGCAGGAAATTCCTTTACCTTTTTGCAATTGATAGATTTGGTTATTGAAGAAATTAATACCTACTTAGAAAAATACAACAATGAATGGACTAGAGAGCAAAGTGAAGATACTGCTCATAAGCTTGCCGTTGGGGCCATTAAATATGGAATGCTTCATGCGGATCCCAATAAAGAAATTGTTTTTGATCCAAAAGAATGGGTTTCGTTTGAAGGAAACTCCGGCCCTTATTTAATGTACAGTTACGCTCGTACTCAATCGATTTTGAGCAAAGCACGTGAACTTGGAATTTCTGAATCCCTCGAACATTTAGAACTTTTAACTCATGAATCTGAACGCGAACTCATGAGACATCTATATGATTTTAATCAAACGGCTATTTATGCTGCCGAAAATTATAAGCCCTCTACTATTGCTAATCACCTCTTTTTTACCTGCAAGGCATATAATCGTTTCTATGCCGAAGTCTCCGTTATGAAAGCTGAAAATGAACACTTAAGAGCGGCTCGCTTAGCGCTGCTTAAAGCCTTTGCTAATACTCTTAAAACTGGACTTTATTTATTAGGGATCACTCCACCAGAAAAGATGTAAGGCAGATAAGACAAGACGCTTTTATGAGATTAATTTAAGCAGCGCCTGAGGGCTTGTATTGGCTTGGGCCATAACCGAAAGATTGGCTTCGCTAATTATTTTGGCTTTCATATTTCTAGCAGTTTCTGAGGCATAATCTAAGTCGCGAACTCTCGAGTTGGCTTCGCTAGCGTTTTCTGAAGTTGTCTCACTTACATTTACCGTACTAGATAATTGACTTTGAAGTCCACCCAAGCTCGCCCGCGAGAACGCAACTTTTTGAATAACCTTATCCAATTCACCCAATGAAGATCTCGCCTGTCCAGTTGTATTTATGGCCATATTCGACAAATTAAAATCAGACACACTCATCATCAATTGAGTTGGTCTAAATTTAATTATATTACTTCCCTCAGCTGAACCGCCTCCAACTCTGAAATCAAAACTTTCGGGAGCTCGATCGACAAGTTGGGATTGTAAAATTTCAGCAGTTCCGCTAATTGATTTTTTAGCATTAAATTTTGAAGCACCAGTTATTCTTTCAATTTCATTTTTTAATTGTTGAAACTCTTTGTTGGCAAATTCTTTATCCATATTAGTCAAGGTATCACTTGCCGCTTGAACGCTTAGCTCTCTCATTCTAGAGCTGATATCGCTAATAGAAGCTAAATTGCCCTCTATGGTCTGAATAACTGAAATGGCATCATTGGCATTTCTCACTGATTGATTTGTTGAACGAATATTAGCTTTAAATTTTTCTGATAAAGACAACGAAGCAGCGTCATCAGAGGCACGTATAATACGAGATCCCGAAGCAATCTTCTCTGTAGAATTCTGAATGTCCTCATTCAATTTCTTCGCTTGTCCCTGCGCTTTAATTGAATTGAGGTTGGTGTTCAAGCTAATCGCCAAGAACTTACTCCATCAATTTTCATGCCTCCATCCATTGAAGGCACTACCTTAGTCTTTACGGCATTATTTTCCCTAAGTTTAAAGAAATGATGACTTATTCTAACCAGACAAAAGACCAACTAGAATGCTAGGGTAAGTAGAGGTTTTGATTTTTTGAAGCCCATCACTTTTTCTAAGTTTTTCAAAAAAAAACACTTAATCTTCTACGATTTTCACTATCTGCTAAATAAGATAATGCATCCGAGCTAAAAGCTTTTATTGCCATTGCATTACTATCAGCTATTATTGCTGCTCTAGAAGTGCACCCTTTATAATTTTTTTAATTTTTACCTTTTAGAGAAATTAGGCTTTGAATTTTAGAAAACTTAAAGTGAACTTAGTTTGCCTCAATACTTACGACTTCATAATTCTTCTTTTTCATAGACATTAACTCAGCTGGAAGATTTTCTATAACGATGGCTTCAAGTGCTGTGATAATTTTTTCTTTGAGAAAAATTCTATTATGAACTAAAGAGACTTCTCTGGTCGGGATAGGATTATGAAATTCACGAACATGCTTACGGTCTTCAGAAGAGAGATTCATGACGGCAAGCTTTGGCAATAAAGTGTAGCCATTACTATGAAGAACCATATTTTTAAGTGTTTCTAAATTTCCACTTTCAAATTTTAAATTATCATGAAGACTTCCGTCTTGAGAGATTTTACAAATATTGAGAACCTGCTGTCTAAAGCAATGCCCCTCATTTAAAAGCCAGACATCGGTAGGATCTAGATCTCCTGCTTTAACTTTGGCTTTTTTAAGCAAGTTGTGATCAGTAGCTGCAAAAATTGAAAAGGGTTCATGGAACAATACCCGCTCAATAAAAGCCTCTCCTACAATTGGAGTAACTAATAGAGCAGCATCTAGCTCATCCCTTCCCAAGAGTTCAATGATTTCTTCTGTTTTAAACTCTTCAATGGTAAGCTTCACTTCTGGATATCTTTTCACAAAATCACCAGCAAAAAGCGGAATTAAATATGGAGCAAGTGTTGGAATGACTCCTAAACGAAATTCTCCCCTCACTTCATATTGGGCAGCATCGATTATAGAGAAAATCTTTTTATACTCTCTAATAACATGACGAGCTTGCTCGATTATTTTTATCCCTTCTTGCGTCGGTAAAATTGGATTTTTTGATCGATCAAAAAGCATAACCCCCAGCTCCTCTTCCGCTTTTTGCAATTGCATACTTAAGGTTGGCTGAGTAACCGCACAAGCTTTAGCTGCTTTTCCGAAATGGCGATATTTTTCTACCGATAAGATGTATTCTAACTGTGTGATGGTCATATAATATCCTACTCAAAGCAGTGCTATTACCACAAGAACAAAATATAATATTAGAAATATTTGAAAGCGCTTCTTGTCAATAGTGGATGTAGTATATGAAAAATAGAAGCTTTTATTCTCATCTAAACCTCTCGTAACTAAAGATAATGCTCCTCTTTGGGAATGTCTGATTGCAAAAACCAGCAGAGGAAACAAGATATTTAATCGATCTAAAAATGGTAAATTGCGTATTTTGGCATTTATTTTTATTCGCTCGAATTCGTCTTTAAATAAGGAAATAGAATTAATTGATAATAAAATTGGGTATCCCCATGAAAGTTTTAATCTCTTATCAACCATCAGATATAAAATGACTTTGCTATGATTAACAACCACACCTGAAGACATTGACAATAATGTCACGAAAAACAACTTCAAACTCATTTGTAGAGCATGCTCTACTGTTTTTGAGTATAGAGTATTACCAAAAAGCAAGTAGCTCGATCCTTGCATAAGGGCTTTGGCCGGATGAAGGCAATTTAGAAAAAATAAAATGAGACAAAAAAATAGTGCATAAAAAGAAATCTTTAAAAAAAGTCTAACTCTTAAACCATTTTTAAAATAAAAATAAAAAACCATTAATAATAAAATAGTATTCAAAGCAAAAGAGGGATTTATTAATAAAAAAAGTAAGCTGTACAATGTAATCGATAAAATAAACCATGAATGCAAGTATTCAACTTTTCTGGTCATTCTTTCACTCTCACTAGCTGCTCATTTTCAAGGCTATAACTAAAAGCTCCGATTGATTTTATAAAAGCTTCATCATGTGAGATAATTAATTGAATTTTTCCGGCCTTCTTCAAATTCATAATAATGTCTACAATTAGATTTTTTGAAATTTCATCTTGCCCAAAGGTGGGCTCGTCGTATAAGAGGATGTTTTTATTTTGCAGAATTGTTATAAGAATGGAGAGCCGTCTTTTCTCCCCCTCTGAAAGCAAAAAAGGAGAGCGGGAACAATCAACATCTCTTAAAAATAACTTGAGTAGGCTTTGAATATCTTCGGATTTGGAAACATGCTTAAACTCTTCTAAAATAGTATCATAAAAAAAATGAGACTCTGGGTTTTGAAAAATAAATCCGATCTCTTTTAAGTGCTTCTTAACAGGTAAAACACCTCTTGAGTTTTTTATTTGAATTTTCCCATGTACCGGCCGTAAAAGCCCCGCCACTATCTTAAACAGGGTGCTCTTGCCTTTTCCATTTTCACCTTTTATAACGACAACTTCACCAGATAAAATTTTTAGGGAAATATCCCGAAAAAGTGGCTTATGCTGAGAATAGTGAAAACTTAGATTATTGATAGCGAGCTCAATTTCATTCTGTTGGCTGATTGAAAAGTTTTTCAGACTAGTATTTTCAGAAATAGAAGGTGGCAATGGCATTCCAGTCGTTACTCTGCCCTCTCCACTTATATGAATAATTTTATCAGCAAATGGAATTATTTCATCGAGGTGATGATCGACAATGACGATAGTCTTTGTTCCTTTAATACTTTTTATCCATTTATAAAAGCGCAAGCGAGCTTTAGGATCCAAAAATGCCGTTGGCTCATCTAAAAGCAGTACCTCTGGATCAGTGCCCATTAGGGATGCTAAAACAAGGCGTTGGCATTCACCATTAGAGAGTTCTTTAGAATTTTTATCCATAAGACAATCTAAATCAAAAAGTTCTTTTAATTCTTCTTTTTTCTGATCCATTTCTTGGCGGGTGAAGTTGAAATTTTCCATAGAAAAGAAAAATTCTTCTTCCACTTGAGGATAGATTAATTGAGAGTACGGATTCTGAAAGAGAAAAAGAATGCGCTTTAAGTTCTTTTTAAAATAACTTCCAGCAACGGGATTACTTTGGTAAGTTATCTCCCCAATTAAATCACCGGCACTATATTCGGGAATAATACCTTTTAGTAATTGTAGTAATGTACTTTTGCCAGCTCCCGAAGGACCTGTCATAACAACTAGTTCTTTATCTAAAATTAAAATTTGATCGTCTGAATAAATTTTTCTAACTAAAGAATCACTCTGAACGTTTTTTTTAAATGAATAACTAAATGGTCCTATGTGAAACATATTTGATACTAATCCTTGGCAATTAAGAATTGCTCCAGAAGCCCCAGCCGAAGCAGTCGCTTGGAGACTACCAAACTAAGAATACCTGCCAATAGAGCTGAAGAAAACAAATAGGAGCTCAACTGAATAAGATTAAAATTTAAAGATAAATTGCCATAATTATAAATGAAAAAATCCAATGCATAACTGCACAATGTAGAAACGAGTGCGGCCATAATCAAAACGGATGCGTTCCATTTTTTATAGCCATATAATAGAAAAACAATTTCAGCGCCAAAGCCTTGAGCAAATCCCCAAAGCATAGACATGAGTCCCCAATGAGTAAGCATACTTTCGATGAATGCAGCAATGACCGAGGAAATAATCGCTATTGATGGTTTGCGAACAATCTGTGGAATAAAAACTGAAGCAAAAATCCAAAACCCAGCGGTAAAATAACTTAGTCCATAAACTTTTAAAAAAGGTTTGGCAATTTCATAAACAAATGTCCACCCCCAAAAGGCAACTCCAAGGGCAACGGCTAAGACTGTCGTGAGTACAATTTCAAAAATAGAGAGGGATTTAAAAAGTACGATAGTTTTATTCATGATCCTTTCCTCCGCAGGTATTATCCTGTCTCAGGTTCGAGGGTATTTCTCAGATCAACATTTTAATGCTAACCACCCCTAGGTTTGTTCATAAATTTTAACTACTTTAAATGAATTTAGCAACCATAAGACACAATAAGAAAAGCCCTCCGAAATTTCGAAGGGCAAAAGTAAATTTATAAATTATTTTTGACGTGGACGATCTTGTTTTTCGCTTTTGTGATCATCTTTTCTGTCTTCTCGGCGTTCTTCTTTGCGCTCTTCTTTACGCTCTTCTTTGCGCTCTTCTTTACGCTCTTCTTTGCGCTCTTCTTTGCGGTCTTCTTTGCGTTCCTCTTTGCGTTCCTCTTTGCGCTCTTCTTTGTGTTCCTCTTTTTTATCTTCTTTTTTATCTTCTTTTTTATCTTCCTTTTTGTCTTCTTTTTTGTCTTTACGATCCTTTC
This sequence comes from Bacteriovoracaceae bacterium, assembly GCA_947448205.1. Lineage (GTDB taxonomy): Bacteria > Bdellovibrionota > Bacteriovoracia > Bacteriovoracales > Bacteriovoracaceae > Bacteriovorax. Next base: position 18,684 of record CANFNL010000019.1, on the reverse strand, counting down.
TTAATTCCTCTTGAGCATCTTTTCTCTCACCTCTTAACTCTTTTATATCTTTTCTAATTTTATCCATATCTTCTTTAGAAAGTTTTAATTCTTTAGCCACATCTTGGAGTGACTTTTTATCTTTCATAAGAGTTGTTACTTCTTCCATACTCTTGCCAGAGACTTTCGAAATTTCTAGTGCTGAAACAATCTGTCCCATATTTAGACCTTGGCTTTTTAATTTTGTAAGATCATCAGCAGTTATATTAAATTTCTCTTCTACCAATTTATCAACAGCAGCCTTGGCAGCCTCTTTATTTGCTGCTTTTTTTTGCTCTTTAGTGTCAGTTGCTGTAGGAGCTACTGTGTCAGTAGCCGCAGGAGCTGTCGCTGCGTCTTGAGCAAAAGAATGGGAACTTAAAAGTGCAATTGTCATAATAAGAAGGGTAAACTTCATAAAAACTCCTTAGTAATAGGTTGAATCCTATTGGATAAAATAGATTTGATTAGCTCTATTAAAAGCCCTCAATGGCTTAGACGAAAGGGGGGGTAAAAAGTTTCAATTTTTAATGACTTTCTTTTTAAGGCGTCAGATTTTAATATGTTAGCATGCCTAATCAATTCTTCTCGAAACTTTTCTCAAGTTCATACGTCTCTATGAGTGACGAGGAAATTATGAAGTTATTTCAAGCTAATGATGCAGAAGCCTTTAATGAAATCTATGAGAGATTTAAGGCGCCACTATATTCGTATTTCTTTGGACTATTAAACTCCACTATGGCCGAGGATTTATTGCAAGAGACGTTTTTAAAAATTGCTTTAAAGCGAGATACTTTTCGTTACGAGTGTCGCCTTAAGACTTGGATATGGACTATCGCTAAAAATAATCTATTAGATTACTGGCGAACTCAAGACCATAAAATGCTTAATTCATTTGATCAACTTTGCAATGATGAAGGAGAAGAGATAATCTTGGATTCAAACGATTCTCAAGAAGAACTTTACCTGAAAAAAGTAACAAAGGCCCAATTAAAATTATGCAGCGATGAGCTTCCTTTAGGTCAACGAGAAATACTTTTTCTTCATATTCAATCGGAATTAAGTAATCAAGAAATTGCAGATATAAGTCAAGTTGAGATTGGTGCAATCAAGTCCATAATTTTTCGCTCTAAAGTAAAACTATCTGCTTGCTTTAAGCGCGGGGGACATCTGTGAAAGAGAAAAAATACTATTTTTTTGAGTGGATAAAAAAAGAGACCAGCCTCACTCCTTCATCTCAACTGGATCAAAAAATTTTAAAAAAAGTTCATGCCCTTTTTCCTAGCGAACAAAAATTTTATAACTTAAAAAAGTGGCTCAATCCTGGAGTCGCCTTTGCCTTAAGTTTAACTTTTATCTTTATTCTCAATAATAAGTTCCACTATCAGTTACTTCGCAATGATCAACTCTTGAGCTTGAGTGAATCTCCAGAAATGATTTTAAATTATAAGGATATAGAGTTAATGGCCGCAGTTGGAAACCTAAGTGAGCAAGATTGGAAAAAAATAGAGGCCAACCAATGATTTTAAGAACTATAGTTTTATTGGCAATTTTTTCCTTGCCAATAAAAGCAGCAAACACTGACGATGAGATAGTGAAAAATTTAGATTTTTTTCAAAACTTAGAATTTATAAAAGAGGAAAATCCATTTTTACTCCCAGCTAGTAAAAAAGACAAGAAACAAGTTTTAATCCAAAATAAAAAGGAAGATAAAAATGAAAAAAACTAATTTTTTTGCTCAAAATATTTTTATCCTCTTTGGTATTATCATTTTGTTGTATTCCAATTTGATAAAAGCACAAGACCAAGAACTTTTGGCCAAAAATAAAGCACAATGGAGTCGCCTTTCTGAAGCTCAAAAGCAAGAACTTAGGGATCGCTATAAAGAATGGAATTCACTCCCAGAAGAAAAGAAAAAAAATTAGCTGAGCGCTACGAGGAATTTAAAAAACTTTCAGATGAAAAAAAAGATAAAATTAGAGATGCCTACAAAAAATTTAAGAGCCTCCCTATTGACCGGCAGGAATTTATTAAAAAGAAGTTTGAAAAAATTAATGAACTCGATCAAAAAGAGCAAGAAGAAAAAATTATTAAAATAAAAGATGCTTTGAAAGAAAATGAAAAGAACAATGACAAGCATGAAGAACGCAAAGAAGCCAGACGCGAAGAACGCAAAGCCAATCAATTACACGAACGAAAAAACGACAGGCGAGATCCCCTGCCAAAACGATAACTAAGGATTAGTTAATGAAAAAGATTATTGCTTCAACGCTGCTACTCTCATTGTTCCCCACTGCCTATGCCTGGGATTTCGGAGCAAAGGCAAGCATTCAAACTGCTCAAACAGACAACGTGAATTCAACCAATACCAACTCAAGCACCACTGCTCCCATTAGCGAGACCTATAGAACTTATGGTGGCTATGTTCAGGCGAAAAATCAATTCCTGAAATTTAAATTAAAAGCCAAGACTGAAAAATACAGCAAAGAAAAAGACAATGATAATTACTCTGCTGATCTCAGCGCTCAATACAAAGAAACCAAAGAAAGTGAATTTACTCTTGGAGCCTTTACCCAAAAATACAATGGAGCGACCCTGACTCCATCCACTTCGGCAACCACCAGCGATAATTACGGAGCCAGGGTCTCTGCTACATTTTCCAAAGAATATGATAGGAGCGCCTCGGGCTATTTTTCAATAACTAGCAATTCAAAAAAATATAATAAGCTCTCTCGCACCGACAACACATTTGGTGCGACCTTTGGCCTAGAGTATAACGTCTCATCGACATTAATGATCAATCCTGAACTTGGTATTAGCAATGTTAGCTCTAGTCAAACTGGCATAACAACTTATGCCAAATCGTATTATAGTAATTTTTCTTATGGCCCTTCAATAGTTATTAGCTTTACCCCAAACGATGATTGGGAATTTTTTGTCGATGCTAGCTATGGTTATACAAAATACTCAAGCCGAGATATTACCAGCATTGTAAAAGGTAAAACTCAAAAAACATTTCAGTACCAAGAGCTCACCAACTCAGATGCTGGAGTTGTCTATAGCTTTGCTAGCGCATTTTCCTTACAAGCAAAATACTCTATGGGGAAAAATACCTCTAACGATCACTCAAGTTCCTCGGACCCTTCTTATAAAGCCAAAATTCTAAGTTTTGATTTAAGTATAAAAATCTAAGTCATCTGCGCGCAATTTTTTTCACAATTACGCTTAGCTTCATCATCTCATTGTCGCAGGGCAATTCCCTTTTCATTTAAGAGATATTGCCCTAAGCTATTCGAGTCGTTTTACATTCTTAAATAACCAAGGATTGACCGTGAGTAATCAACGAAATGATCGCAATGACCGACCAGAAATCAGATCAGATAAAACTGATCAAGACGAAAAAAGACAACAGGCTCTCGACTACCATTCGGAAGGGCGCCCAGGCAAAATCGAGGTCATTTCGACAAAGCCGACCCTGACATCAATGGATCTAACCAAAGCCTACTCTCCCGGAGTTGCTTGGCCATGCTTAGAAATCGCTAAAGATCCTGAACTCGCTTACAAGTACACTGCCAAAGGAAATCTCGTAGCCGTCATTTCCAATGGAACTGCAGTCCTTGGCCTAGGAAATATCGGAGCCCTTGCTGGTAAACCGGTTATGGAAGGAAAAGGTCTTCTTTTTAAGCGCTTTGCAGATATTGATGTATTCGACATCGAAATCAATGCTCCTACTGTTGAAGAGATGGTCAATATCGTTGCTGCCATGGAGCCAACTTTTGGCGGTGTAAATTTAGAAGATATTAAAGCACCAGAATGTTTTGAAATTGAAACTCAACTTATAGAGAAAATGAATATTCCTGTTTTTCATGACGATCAACATGGAACTGCCATAATTGCTACTGCAGCTTTTTTGAATGCAATCGAAATCACTGGACGCGATATTAAAAAAACAAAAGTTGTAGTCTCGGGCGCTGGTGCCGCAGCAATTTCTGTATCAAAATTATTTTTTGAACTTGGATTGCCAAATGCCAATTTAATTATGTGTGACTCCAATGGTGCAATCTACAAAGGTCGAACCACTGGAATGAATAAATACAAAGAAGAATTCGCTGTTGAGACAAAAGCTCGCACACTGGCAGACGCGATGAATGGCAGTGATTGTTTCTTGGGATTATCAGCTCGTGGTTTAGTTAATGGCGAGATGGTAAAATCAATGGCAAAAAATCCAATTATTTTTGCTATGGCCAATCCAGAACCAGAAATCTATCCACATGAAGTTCATGCAGTAAGAGATGATGCGATTATGGCAACTGGTCGATCTGATTTTCCCAACCAAGTCAATAACGTTCTAGGTTTCCCATTTATTTTCCGTGGAGCTCTTGATGTTCGCGCTAAAAAAATTAACATGCAGATGAAACTTGCTGCAGTTAAAGCATTAGCTGAACTTGCTAAAGAAGAAGTCCCTGAAGAAGTAAAAATGGCTTATGGTGGAGAAGATTTTAAATTTGGTATCAATTATCTCATCCCCAAACCATTTGACCCAAGGGTTCTTACTCGTGTGACTCCAGCTGTAGCAAAGGCTGCCATGGATTCAGGTGTTGCAAGAATAAATATCGAAGATCTTCAAGCTTACGCTCGCTCGCTAGAAGGCAGAATGGGCAACACGGCTCAATTCATGAAATCTCTTCGAGATCGTCTAAGCACCCATGTTGTTAAGCGTGGATCAAAAATCAAAATGGTTTTTGCTGAAGGAACAAACACTCGTATTCTTCAAGCAGTTAAGCAGCTTGTTGAAGAAGATAAAATTGAGCCGATACTTTTAGGTAGAAAAAAAGCTATCCATAAAAAAATGGATCTGCTCGGATTAGAAAAATTAAAAGATGAAGTTAAAACGATTAATCCAAGAAGACATGAACAATTTGAAAACTATGTTCGTATGTATTCTAAAGAAAGACAAAGAAGTGGTGTTTCGATTTACCACGCTGAAGAGTTAATGTCTCATCAGAATTATTTTGGCTCAATGATGGTAAAACATGGCTTAGCCGATGCCGTTATCACTGGACCAACATTAAATTATGCTGACTGCTTCCCTCCTTTAATGCATGTTTTGGGAACTAAGGAGAAAAAAGGTGCCGCAGGTATCTTCATTATGACTTTTAAAAATCGTGTCCTCTTCTTTGCAGACTGTGCAGTTCAAATTGAACCCACTGAAGATCAGCTATGCGAAATAGCTGCCGATACAGCTGAGCTTTTTAGAAAATTAATGAAGCGCGAGCCACGTATTGCTTTTTTAAGTTTTTCTAATTTCGGATCTAACAATCATGAGAAAGCGATTAAAGTTAAAAATGCTGTAAAACTCACCAAAAACAGATATCCAAACTTAATTGTGGATGGAGAGCTACAAGCAGACGTAGCAGTCAATAAAGGCTTAATGGATAAGTTATTTAACTTCTCTACACTTGATGGTCCAACTGACATTCTTATTTTCCCAGAACTAAATTCTGCCAATATTAGTTACAAACTTCTTGCTCAACTGGCTAATGCAAATGCTATTGGACCAATTCTTGTGCCAATGAATCATTCTGCTAATATTATCCCGAGAACTGCAAGCGTGACTGAAATTGTTAATATGTGTGTCTTATCGGCAATGCTTTCTGATAAAAAAATGAGTACTAAAGAATAAGGATTTAAAAATGACAAAAATAATTGTAAAAACAGATAATGCTCCAGCTGCAGTTGGGACTTACTCTCAAGGCGTGGGTGTTAATGGAACTTTCTATTTTTCAGGACAAATTGGAATCGATCCCAAAACTAATTTTTTAGTTGAAGGTTTTCAAGCTCAACTCAATCAAGTCTTAAAAAATATTGATGGCCTTTTAGGCTCTCAAGGCTTAAGTCGAGAAAATATCATTAAAACTTCTATCTTCCTAACTGACTTAAATAATTTTGCCGAAGTTAACAAGGCTTATGTAGAATTTTTCAAAGAGCCCTATCCGGCAAGAAGTACAGTGGAGGTCTCTAAACTTCCTAAAGATAGTTTGGTTGAAATTGAAGTAATTGCAGCAAAGTAAAAAAAAAAAATGATTATAAAAAGTAAATACGTTTTCGAAACTCAGACAACTAAAATGTATCGGCACCTCCAAGGGGTGCTGATCATTTTACTGTCTTTATTTTTAACCTACTCTTTTGTTTGCTCGATTTTGTTATTAGACGCTAGAAATGAAACTAAAAATTCTAAAACAACATTTGTAAACTCTCCTCCTGATTTGATAGTCGTCTTTACCGGAGGACCTGGAAGAATAGAGTTTGCCGTAAAAAAAGCCCAGGAATTTAGACAACCAAATGTTTTTATTTCTGGAGTCTACGAAAAAAACTCTGTTAAAACTTTAATGAATCCAATTGCTTCAGCCACTAAAGAAACTGATCATATCGAGATTGATTATACGGCCCGAAACACAGTGGAAAATGTCATCTCAACTTTACGTTACCTTAGAAACAATAGAGGCTTAAATAAGATTCTGATTATTTCTAGTGACTATCACATTATGAGAATCAAACAAATTCTTAACACCCTCGTTAAAGATGATGATAAATTTAGTTTCTACTTTTCAGCAGTTCCATCAAATTATCTTCACCTTCGCAATATAAAGTTACTTTATATTGAAACATTTAAATTAGTTCGCACAAAACTCTTCTTAATGTTTTGGGATCAGAAATCCCCAATTGATGTTTCTTGATAAAAAATAAACTACACTCTAGTTACAGAAATAACTTCTTCTAGTGATTCGATGCTACTAATCGTCTTTAATAGCTCACTGTAGTCCTTAACTTCTATTTCAAAAATAAAACTGCCCTTGCGATCTGGCATTGACTTGGCCATAGCACTACGAATATTTATTCCACTATTATTAATCGTTTTTGAAATTAGTGATAGAATCCCTGGCTTATCCTGAGTCATAACTCTCACACTCACTGGATGAGTAAAACTAAACCCTTTGTTCCAAGTTACCTTGATTGTACGAACAAGCGTTTCAGAATCTACTCGATTACAATCAGATTTATGAACAGTAATACCTCGCCCTCTAGTAATAAAACCAACTATTCCATCTCCAGGAATAGGGTTACAACATTTTGCCATTCTGACCATAACATCACTCATTTCATCAACAACAACAGCGTTATCAGAGTGTGTTTTTTTACGAACATTTTTGGTCATCTGATTTGAATATGATTCAATTTCAGAAATCTTCTCATTAATTTCAGGAAGATCTTGTTTCGCAGCTAAATCTTTTAGCGAAGGAATATGCTCCATAACCAGTTTAGCACTTAATTTTCCAGAGCCTACTTGAACACATAGCTCATCTTCATCGATGATATGAAACTCATCAAAAAATTCTTTTAACTCGTTATTCTTTCTGAGAGCTTTTAGACTCGTTCCAAAAACTTTAAAAGCCTTCTCTAAAATATCTCGACCAAGCTCTCTATTTTCATCTCTTTCAACCTTTAAGAGCCACTGCTTAATTTTACTTCTAGCTTTAGAACTTTTTGCTATATTCAACCAGTCTTTAGATGGCGATTGAGTTTTACTGGTTAAGATTTCTATTGAGTCACCAGACTTTAAAATATGACGAAGTGGAACAATTTTTCCATTGATTTTTGCACCAACACAATGATGACCAACTTCCGTATGAATTTCGTAGGCAAAATCCAGAGGGGTAGCTCCATATTTTAGTTCTCGCACATCTCCTTTAGGAGTAAAGACAAAAACGCCATCGAGATCTAAGTCATTTTTAATAACGTCTAAAAATTCACGATTATTATCAGTGTTTTTATTGTATTCAAGTAACTCTTGAACCCAATCAAGCTTAGGTGCTGATTTACCAGCAAGCCCTTCTTTGTATTTCCAATGAGCAGCAACTCCCGCTTCAGCGACTTCATCCATTTCATTGGTTCTAATTTGAATCTCTATTCTTTCGGCCCGAGGGCCAATGACTGCTGTATGCAATGACTGGTAGTTGTTTACTTTGGGAATTGCAATATAATCTTTAAATCTTCCTGGAATAGGAATAAAAGAGGAATGAATAATACCTAGTGCTTTATAACATTCTGTAATATTCGATACAATAATTCTAAAAGCTAGCAAATCTTGAACTTGTTCAAAGTCCACTCCTCTAGCCGTCATCTTCTTGTAGATCGAATAAAAATGCTTTGGTCGTCCCTTAACTTCTGCATGAAGTGAGTATTCCAATAGTTTTTCTTTAATATTGGTAATTACTTCTCGGATATAATTGTCACGCTCTGACTTTTTCATGGAAACTTTTTCAGCCAAACGATAATAAATCTCTGGCTTTAAAAAGCGTAAGCACAAATCTTCTAATTCAGATTTCACCGAGTTGATACCTAAACGGCTGGCCAATGGGACATAAATATCGAGTGTTTCTTGGGCAATTTTTTTTTGTTTTTCATCTGAAACATATTGAAGAGTCCGCATGTTGTGCATACGATCAGCGAGCTTTACTATAATCACTCTCAAATCCTTGGCCATGGCCACAACCATCTTTCTAAAGTTCTCTATCTGCGATTCTTCTTTGGATTTAAATTTAATTTTTGAAATTTTAGTCAAGCCAACAACTAGATCAGCGACTCCTTGGTTGAACTCTTTTTCGATTTCTTGCGGACTGATATTACAATCTTCCACAACGTCGTGAAGTAAGCCAGCCATGATAGTATCGAGATCCATCCGAAGTCTGATTAGAGTTGCAGCAACATTTACTGGATGTATTATATAGTCTTCACCAGAGCTACGCTTTTGTCCGTTATGAGCATTATGAGCAAACTGATAAGCCTTTCTTAGCATTGTAAAATTAGCGTCGGGATAATACGCTTCAACTCTCCTCACCAAGTCTTCAATGGTCAGATCTCTTTCGTGAGAAAAATCTAAGTTTTGTGACATTCCCTTCTCAGTTTTATGAAGCTAAAATCTTTTGAGTGATTTCAGTGAGCCTTTTATAGGCTTTTTCAATATCGTCGTTATAAATTAAAAAATCAAAATCATTTTTACGAAGCAATTCTTTATGAGCATTCATTAATCTCAAATTAATCACTTGTGTATTTTCAGTTCCACGATTGCGCAATCGTTTTTCAAGCTCATCAACCGAAGGTGGAGAGATGAAAATAACATTGGCATTATCACCAAAATAATCCTTTAGAGAATCTGTTCCTTGCACGTCGAGGTCAAATAACAAATGCATTCCATCTGCTAAGCACTCTTCAACAAATTTCTTAGAGGTTCCGTAAAAATTTCCATGAACTTCGGCCCATTCTAAAAATTCATTTTGTTCGCGCATTTTTAAAAATTCTTCTCGAACAATAAAAAAATAACTTTTTCCATCGACTTCACCTGGTCTTATCGGGCGAGTTGTATAAGAAACAGATTCAACTAAACTTGGAAAGTCTATTTTTAATCTTTTGATCATTGTTGACTTTCCCGTACCAGAAGGTGCAACGATGATAATTAATTTTCCATTTACATGCTTCTTACTCAATATTCAGTCCTTGCTCTCGCATTTTTTCTAATTGAACTTTCATTTGGACGACGGCATCAGAAATTTCTTTCATAGTTGACTTTGATCCCATGGTATTGGTTTCACGGTTTAACTCTTGAATGAGAAAATCTATCTGTCTTCCTACTTCATTATCAGATTTTATAAGATTTTGAAATTTTTCCAAGTGGGCATGAATACGATTAATTTCTTCATGGATATCAATTTTCTCTAAATAAAAGACTACTTCTTGAAGTAATCGAGTATTATCGACTTCCACTAAAGCCTTATAGTCTTCCACTCTCTTGCGCAGTTTTTCTTCTACATTGTTTTTAAAATGATCAGCATTCTTTTCAATAACCACAAAATGTGTCTTGTAAGTCTCGAGGTGTTTATTTAGCACTCTTACAAGTTTTTCACCTTCTGATAGCCTAGATTCTTTTAAGCCTTGTAGTGCCTCTTTAAATGCCTTGAGAGTCAATTGGTTGAGCTCGATTACGTTTTCCTCATCTTGCTCGTGCATAAATTCCGAGCGCAGAAAATCAGTCATATTAACTCTAGCCTCAAGGCCATTACTTTTTAAGATGGGGGACATTTTAGCTAAAAATTGAGAAATCTTAAAGCTATCGAGATCATCGAAACGACTTTTATTTTCTGCTCGCTTCAAATTTACATAGATATCAAAGGTTCCGCGAGAAAAGCAGTCATTGAGTTCTTTTTTTAATTCCATTTCAAGTGAATTAAGACTTGAGGGCATTTTAAAACGAATATCTTTAAAACGATTATTTACACTTTTAATCTCGACAGAGACCACGTAGTTATCGGATTGAGCTACTGCTTGCGAAAAGCCTGTCATAGATTGAGCTGACATAATTTACCTCGGCATTTGCCCGTTAAGGTTGTTATTGATTAATGCCCGAGGATATTACTTTTTGTTTTAGAGATCAAGGGCCCATCCTTGAACCTTGCCGTTCTCAAAGTATATTTGCTTCACACTACCATCTTCACTAAATGACCATCTTTCATTTTGATTTTTTGGATTTCCAGCAAATTCAACTCGAGAAGGCTTGCCCCAAGCTTGAATTACTTGAGACTTGGCCATTCCTAAATACAATTCAGTGCTATGAATAGAGTGTTTTTGCACAAAATCTTGTCCTTTGCCCTGATCTTCAAGCGAGTCTTGCTTTTTTATATTAATATAGTCGGGTCTCTCTTTTAAAGAGAGACTCAAGTAATAGAGTTTATCCGAATCTGTAGGCAAATATTTTTTATCTTTAGTATATTGAGCAACATTTTCCTCTGGAATATCTGCTTCTTTTTGCTCTAACTCCATTCTGATGGAATTTTCCTCCTTCATTTTTTGGCCACTTCGAGCACTTGCGGGAGTCCTTTTATTTATTTCTTCACGACTTCTGTAGGCACTTCCAGTATCTCCACTCATGACAGGAAAGTCCTTACCGGCAACAAAAAAAGGATCACTTTCGCGATTCATTTCTTCAATAAAACTTCTATCGGGCAGCATTCCCGAACAACTTGTCATTAAGATTAAAGTCAACCCAATCATTAATGTATCTTTAGTAAGCACTGAGAATTTAAATTTATTACCCATACAATCTCCACGAGGCAGTGTTTGGCTTGCCTCTGCCATCAAATAACCTCCTCGGGCAGAAAATATGATTTAGTAAAATTTGGTTAAGATTTCGAAGATAACAGGCAATATTTTCCGATCTGCGCTGATCATTTTAGTTGGCTATTTACTTTTTTTAAGCATCTCCACTAAATATCCGATAAGACAAATGAAGGGAGAATTTGTGAAATTTTTGATTAAAATTGAAGATGCTATTAATCAATTGATAGAAAAATATTTAAATATTTTAATAAAGCTTACTCCTAGTTTTGTTTTTGTCTTTGTCACTTGGCTTAGACACTTACCGGAAACATTAAAGAATAAAATAAAAAGTTATGTCCCTAAACTACGCTTAGTAGGATTAAAAGCCGTTGGATATACCGAGCATTACATAACAGTGATTCGCGGATACTTCATGCGTTTTATTATGTACCTCAGATCTGACGAATTTAAACAAAAAGATAAGCTAATCCTAATTGCCACTCCTTTTAACTATATTAAGCAGTATCCTTTTAAGTCACTCACTTTAATACTCGCCACTATTTCACTCTTTTTGGCGACAAATATTATTTATAAAAATACAGAAACAATAATGATTGGAACAAAGTCCTTAAGAAAGCCTGCCTCAATAGAAAATGCCGAAGAGGATCTTGCACTTGTATTTAAAAGTCACAAATTCGAAGTAAAAATGGGAGCCGCATCTGGTGGGCATGGCCAAAGCGCAGAGGCCCATGAATTTGATTTATTTCTCGATGTAAGAGTAGAAGCTAAAAGTGAAAAGGATAAGCAAAGATTGGAAGAAATGGAGGAAATGCTTGATGACAATCTTGAAGCTCTCGAGCTTTCTGTTACTCAACTTCCCATGTCGGCAGATGACTTAAAAAAGCTTGAAGACATTATGATAAAATCACTCAATGCTGACTTTAAAGAAATTGGATATGAGAATCCTATAAAGAGCATTCAGCTAAAACAAGTCCTACCCAAGCGACCGGTCTATTACCGACAAGCTGAAAGAATGATGAGCATTGAGGATATTAACTTACAAATTTTTTTAGAAGACACTAATCGCAATAGACAAGTATGGATTGATTTTTCAATACTCGCCTCAAACCGTAATGCTATTCTTTATCTCAAGGAGCACACGGTAGAATTAAAAGATCACCTCAATACCAACGTTGAACCAGTCATCCCCCAACTTCCGGTTGAAGAAGAGGGACGATTGATAATAAAAGACAAAATCAAATCTGAAATAAATTTATTTTTAGACAAAAATAAAATCGAAGGGAAAATTCTAGAAGTTTATATCGACTATCTCATGGCTTCTTAGCTTATTTCTATTGGCTAAAAGTGCTTTAAGGGTATTTGGGCTAATCTCTAAAACCTTTGAGGCCTTGGTTATATTCTTATCCATTTTAATAAAGACATTTAAACAATAATCCATTTTAATACTCTCCAATGGCTTAAACATTGTACTATCAAAACCCGACACACTTAAATTATCTTCTAGCAAGTCAAAATCTATCTTGTCGATGATGATTTTTTTGCCATTTGCCAAAACCTTTTTTTTCATTAAATGTGAAACAAGTTGTCTAATGTTTCCAGGCCATGGGCACTCTTGATAAAATTTTAAAAGCTCTTCACTAAAAATGACGAAGTTTTTATTTTCAAAATCCAAACATATCGACTTAATTTTTTCTGGATTATTTCGAATTCCAGGAAGTAACAGGACTACACCTGTAGTAAGGCGAAAATAAAAATCTCTACGCATTCTTGCTTCTTTCAACAATTGAGTAAGTTTAGCACCTGATGCAAAAATTAAACGGACGTCTGAATGCAAGCTCGTTCCTCCTCCCACGGCCCTTACCTCATGGCTATCTAAAAACAATAAGAGCTTGGTTTGTAACTCAATTGAAAGGGAGTCAATTTCATCCAAAAAAAGAGTTCCTTTGTGTGCTTCCAGAATTGCTCCTTTTTTTTCATTAACTGCTCCGGTAAAAGCTCCTTTGACATGACCAAAAAGTTCAGACTCAATTAAATTTGGCGCAAAAGAAGATAAGTTCAAATGAATAAACCTCCCTCCTCTATTGCTGCTTTCATGAATCTGCTTTGCTAAAGTTGTTTTCCCGGTTCCAGTTTCTCCCTCTATCATTACACTCAAATTACTTTTGATTACTTCATCAGGTAAATAAGTAGAATCGTCTGCAAGCTTTAAATGCCTCTTAGGTCTTAAAAATTGGATTCGATTAAATCCAATCTCAACAATATCTCCTCGCTCTAAAAAAGCTTCAAAAGTACTTCCACCATTAAGCCTAAATGGAGTTGGTCCAACACTACGAAGCAAGTAGCGTGATTTTGCATTAAAATCATTTGCGCAATAATGCTTAATTAAAAGCAACTCAAATTCATTAACCGTCTGATCAAAAATTGGAAGGCAGATTTCAGCTTTAGAAAAATCAAAATCAAATTTACTTCCAGTGATGATTTTATACTTTGTTCGTTTTAACCTGAAATTTTTGGCTTTTTCTTGAAAAAGGTCTAAGTTAACTTCATCATCTTCTCTCACGCCAGATAAGCCTACGCTATTTTCCAATGAGTTTAAAATGCTCCTTTCAATCTTAATAGCTTCCATAAATTCCCCCTGTTAGTTGCCTCTTGGTCTACAAGTTAAATGCCAAAGAGATTGAGTGCAAAATGGTTAAAAGTCGATTAGAATGAGGCTTATAAATAAACTTGGGTCTAAGTCTATGAGCTATTTAATTAAACCGCATTCTGCTGAATTCAAAATGGGAATATCTAATCCAGTTCAATTCGATGAATGGTTAAAAGCCAATCCAGATATTATTGGTGTAAGTTTTGTTGGTCGATCCAATGTTGGTAAATCAAGTATTATTAACGCTCTGTTTGGCTCTAAGACAGCGAGAGTTTCCAAAACTCCTGGGCGAACACGGGAAATAAATATTTTCGAATTTGAATTAGGTTTAAATGGAAAAAAATGTGATCTTCAAAAATTTTGCATGATCGATCTACCTGGTTATGGCCATGCTGAAGTATCCAAAGATATGTCTAAAAATTGGGATCAACTAATGGGATCTTTTTTTGCTTATCTCTCTCCAGGCATGATGCTTGTCAATCTGCAAGATGCTCGTCATCCAAACCAAGATGCGGACAAAGGCTTTCATCAATTTTTAAAAAATTATACAAGAAATGCTATTTTAGTTTTTAACAAAATTGATAAATTAAAAACTCAAAAAGAACGAGCCGTCTTAGAAAAACTAAAACCAAGTTTGTCTAAAGAATATAAATGGATTCGCCAAATGTATTTTGCCTCAGCAGAAACCAAAAAAGGACTTGCTCAAGTTGAAGAAGCAATTGTCGCTCATTTGTTAGAGGAATTAGAAATTAGAAAATCAGACCGTGTAGAACTTCCAGACGAATAAAGCAAGTTATTTGTATTTATTGTCAATTTTATCTTCTATAGAAAGTTGTTCAGAAATATCTTGAGGAGCTTTTGGTCCAGCAGAAAATTTAATTTTATAAACCTGCTTTTCAATTTCTTCCAAATCTTTTTTGCAAGCTTTAGCACTATGAAGCAAGGCTCGTATTTTGGCAGAATCCCACTCTATTTCTTTAGAATCTATACCTTGTTCGAGCAAGCGACCTAATTCTTCATAGGTTTCTTTTAAATGGGCGTTGGTTCTTGAAGCCGTTAACATTTTTTTTCCAATCACACTGGTCTTTATAACTTCACGATGAAAGCTAAAAAACATTTGGTTCAATCTAAATTTCCAGTCCGATTTTTTTTTCATGGACAAAGTATATCTTTTGACTCATTTCTTGTGAAGATTGAATATTTTGGTAGCATTGAAAGAGAATTAATTTAATCCATGAAATGTCCGTATGATTTAGTTGGTTATGTTTAAAAAATTTAATGAAATAAAAGATTTACTGGAAATGCGCTATGGAAATAATCGTGATCCTTGGGGCCTAGATCCCAAGCGAGTTATTTCAGACCTTAAAGCTCTTTATCCATTTTATCATTATTATTTCGACGTGCGTTTACATGGAAGAGAGCTTTTGCAAGATAAACCTTATATGGTTATCTCTAACCATACGGGACAAATACCGATTGATGGACTACTCATTTGCACGGCTTTTGCAACAGATATCGATCGACCTATATTCTTAAGACCATTAGTAGAGAGATTTTTAAACTCTCTGCCATTTTTAGGAAAATGGTCCAATGAAAGTGGAGCCGTTTTAGGTGATAGGCTTAATTGCCTTAATCTTTTAAAACGCGGTGAATCCGTGCTGGTATTTCCTGAAGGAGTCAAAGGTATTGCAAAAAATTCGAGAGATTATTATAAACTTCAACGCTTCACAAGAGGGTTTCTTCGCATGGCCATTGCAGCAGACGTAGAAATTCTACCTGTTGCAGTTGTCGGTGCTGAAGAATTTTTTCCCTATGTGATTCATCTAAAAAAACTTGCAACTCTTTTAAAAATTCCAGCTTTTCCAATTTCGATGAATCTCTTTCCACTCCCATCACCTGTTGATATATACATTGGAGAGCCCTATAAACTTCCTAGAGAATTAAGTGCAGATGCATTGGACCAAGAATTAGAACCACATTTAATTGAATTAGAAAAAATAATTCAAGAATTAACAGACGCTGGATTAGCAAGAAAAAGATCAATTTTGCAGAGATTAAAACCATGATTGAGCTTGAAAGCAAAAATATTAAATCAGTATTAATAATAGGTATCCATGGTGCCCTTGCAAAAATAACCGCTGAAATACTCATCAAAAAAAATCCTGAAATAAAAATTCATGGTGTTGATTCTAGAACTATAGACAATGTCCCCAATCATCATCAGTTAACTTCTCAGCAAATGAAGTACACTCGAACAAATTTTGAAAAAATTTTTAGAGAGCATCATTTCGATACTATTTTACATTTAGGCCGATTAGGTCACTCGCCAACTTCAGGAAATATTAATAATCGAATTGACATCAACCTGGTAGGGACAAATACAATTCTTGAACTAGCTCAAAAATTTCATTGTAAAAAAGTAGTTATTCTCTCAAGCCATCACGTCTATGGAGCTCTGCCTGATAATTCAATGTTTCTAAAAGAAGATGCTCCGTTGCGAGGAAGTTTCAAATATGCCGAATTAAGGGATGTTGTTGAAATGGATCAAATGTGCACCAATTGGATGTGGAAAAATCAAAATACCATTGAAACGGTTGTACTCAGACCTTGCAATATTATTGGGCCCCAAATTAAAAATTCAATAACTCAATACCTAAATACTCCCTACGCTCCACTTCCTATTGACTATAATCCCATGTTTCAATTTGTTCACGAGTTTGATATGGCTAACATCATCATAGAATCGGCTTATAAGCTCAAAAATGGTGTTTATAATGTTGCTGGTGATGATGTGATTAGCTTGCATGAAGCTGCTAGTATTATCGGCGTGAGCAAAGTTAAAGTACCAATAATTGCCGTTGAACAATTAGCTAAAATACTTACACCTCTTTGGAAATTCCCTCATTACCTAATCGATTATTTAAAATTTCCCTCCACTTTGGACAATGAAGAACTCAAAAAGAATTTAGGGACTGATATTTTTCGCTTTAACTCAAAAGAAGCGCTAGAACTTTTGAAATTGAATTGACGATAGCATCTGGCCCTCATATTATAGATTTTACAATTTCTAAAACAATGCCTTGGTGGTGGAATGGTAGACGCAGCGGATTCAAAATCCGCCGTCCGTAAGGATGTGCGAGTTCGAGTCTCGCCCGAGGCACCAATTGTAAAGCTTTTCGAACCAACATAGGCTCTACTCTTTTGACAGTGGATACATTCTCAAAACTCTCTAAATCACAAAGCTTTCTGAACTTTAAAACTCTCGTACGATGAACATATCGTCACCAACTCTCTAAAATTTAAACGTCTGATTTTTCATGCCATAATGGCATTTAATTGACATTATAACGGATTCGTTATAATGTGTTTCATGGAAATAGTTGTCCTTAAACAAGCAGAAAAAGAACTAAGAGATGGCCCAAAGGAACTAATGGAGGATATTTATTCTCTGTTTGATGATCTCTCTCACGGTAAATCCCTTGGGATGCCAATATCAAGGCCTCTACCGATGATTGCTCGTGGACTTCATGAATTAAGACTCTCTGGAAAGGCCGGTGAATTTAGAGTCTTTTATCTGATTAAAGTTGGCGATGCGATTTATATAGTTCATGCCTGCACTAAAAAGAAGCAGGCAATTGATAAAAAGACCACAGACCTACTTAAAAATAGAATTAGGAGCATAGACTTACTTAAAAATAGAATTAGGAGCATAGACTTATGAAAGAAAAAAACAAAACATTTAAATCAGGAAAAGAGTTTGGTGCATTTTTAGGACTATCTGACCTCGACATGGAACTAGTTGGTCAAAAAAAGAAGCTCATTGAAAAATTAAAAAAAGCTAGAAATGATCAAGAAATATCTCAAGCCCAACTTGCAAAGCTAGTTCAAACTAAGCAGCCAGCAATAGCCAGAATGGAATCGGGACTTGTTAGTGAGATCAGTTTTGATTTCCTTGCAAAAGTAGCTTTAGTTCTTGGTGTTTCTTTTACTTTCAGAAGTGCTAAAGCGGCGTAACGCCCTTTTTCTTGATCTTTTGAAAGTAATTCTGGATGGCCACTTCAGTCCGCCCATAATTTTCAGATAATTGTTTCCGAGACCATCCATCTATAAAGCGTAACTTTGGATCTACTCTTTTGACAGTGGCTACCCACTTGAACTTCTCTGAATCATAAAGCTTTTTGAACTTTAAAACTCTCGTACGATGAACTTATCGTCACCAACTCTCTAAAATTTAATAAAAATCCAGTTTTTAAAAAACGGATTCCCAACCCAAAGAAATTTGGGAGGAAAAATCGCGCCTTTTTTTAAGGCAAGGGGCTTTTACATCGTTCGGTAAATCAATCTAAGCCGATAATTTTCAAAATTTCGAAAGCCATAAGCATTTCGTTGAATCAATTTTGCGACTCGATTAAAGCCTTCTGTGCGGCCATTGGTTAGGCTATTTTCAAAGTAATGAAGAATTTCATCTCTCCACTGATGAATTGTCTTTCTAAGCGTTTTTATTTCTGGAATATTTGAAAGTGCCATTTGATCTGTTAGTTTTATTAAAACTCTTCTAGCATGCTTCATTCCTTTGATTCGGTATAATCGGTGCATGGCCTCTTTGTAATAATAAACTTCACGGACAACAGGATTTTCATCTAACCATCGCTCTGTTGCGCGCCTAACATGTGGATCAAGATCGGCGGATCGTTTTAGGAGTAATTTGCGAATGGGATTTTTTCTTTTATCTCCAGTGCAGTTTTTACGATATTGGTTAACAATGTTATTAAACAATCTCATTACGTGAAATCGATCAGCAATAATCTTAGCATTAGGGAAAAAATCTCTTGCGAAACGATGATATG
>CANFNL010000018.1 GCA_947448205.1 Bacteriovoracaceae bacterium | reverse complement strand
TGACTTGTATAATGAGAAAGATAGGGAATTAGTTTTTTTAGATATTTTAGCTTGGATAAAATTACATGAAATTTAGAAATAATCTTTTTTTTATTGTGCTACTTTTAACTTTTTCTTGTTCTAATTTGAGTAAAAATATAGTGCAAGAAGGGAAGCTCTATGTAAAGAATGGTACCTTTACTGATAAAGTTTGGAGAGAAGATCTTATTTTTCAAAAACATTCTTGGTTTCATGAATTAACTTTGCAGTTTGATTTTATGCTCGCCAATATTTCCCCTCAGTCTGCTTTTAATTTTTGGTTCACAAAAGATGAGCTAGATTCCATAGTCAAGTGTGAAGATTCACGCATTGTAATGGCTTATTCTTTAGACTCAAAAGATATACCTTACTCAAGTCTTTACGAACAATTAGAAAAAAATGGCTATACTCGTTTGGAAATTCCTGGATTTAAAAAGCAATTATTACAACATCCCGATGCTGGACAAAATGGCTTTAGGCTTTACCACATTTTCGCTATTTGCAAAAAACTCAACAATCACAAGCCGCTGATTATCAGTTTTCCTGGATATTCATCAAAATTAATTAATTAAATTCAAGTTTAAGGCAATTATTTCCGATCTAAAGATTCGGGAGTAGATGACCTTATGTCTGATTCATTAAAAAGAGAACGCTTTGGGCGATATCTAATTTTAGATCATCTCGTCGATGGTGGTATGGCAAAGATTTGTCGCGCTCGCTTTCTTGGAGAGCAGGCGGATAAGGTAGTTGCTATTAAGATGGTTCAGCCTCAATTTTCTAAAGATGAAGCTTTCAAAACGATGTTTATGGATGAGATCAAAGTTACTTTTGGTCTAATTCACCCGAATATAATTCAGACGTACGATTATGGTTTAACAAAAGGACAATTGTATGTTGCCATGGAGTATTGTGATGGAAGAAATCTAAAAGAATATTTAGATAAACTTAAAGATAGAAAGTTTGTTTTTCCAGTTGAAATTTCTACTTATATTATCTCTCAAGCCTGTCAAGGTTTGCATTACGCTCATACTTTTAGAGATAAGTTAACTGGAATGGAAACCAATATTATTCACCGTGATATATCACCCCACAATGTCATGCTGACTTATGATGGAGCAGTAAAGATTATTGATTTTGGTATCGCAAAATCGCAAACTAATTCTGAATCAACTCAGGCCGGAACTATTAAGGGTAAGCTTTCTTACCTTGCTCCTGAATATCTTGAAGGTTTTGAGCTCGATGCTCGTTACGATGAATTTGCTATTGGAATTACTCTTTGGGAAATGCTTTGTAGTCGAAAACTGTTTAAAGAAAATAATGACCTGGCAATCTTAAAAAAAATTCAAGAATGTAAAATTCCAGTGCCTTCAAGCATTAATCCGAATGTTCCAAAAGAACTTGATGAAATTGTATTGAAAGCTTTGAGCAAGGATCGTAACAAGCGTTATGATAACCTCGATCAAATGAATAGAGCATTAATGAAGTTTCTTTATGCTAAGTTTCCTGATTTCAATGCGACAGATCTCTCTTATTTTTCTCAAGAACTCTTTAGAGATGAAATAAAAAAAGACCGCGAAAAAATGTTTGAGTTTGGAAAAATTGATATTAGGCCATATCTAGAGGAGCTCAAAAGAGAAGCTGAAGGTGGAACTAACCAATCAGCTCCAGCTATTGGAGGCACTTCTGAATATGTTATTTCTAAACCAAAAGAACGGGAGCAGGTTCTCGATTTTGGTTTTGACCAACCTGTTGCCGCAAAAACCAAGCCCTCTGTAGTGGGGAAAAAAACTGCAATGGCAATTAAGGATCCGACGGGTTCGCGAGAAATGATAGATATTGCAAAAGATTCTGACAGTTTTCCCAAAGCTTCTGCTAGCAAAAGCTCTGAGTCAGTCTTCAGGTCAGGAGTTACAAAAAACTCAGTTAAGAAATTAGACGATACCAAAACAAGAATACTGAAAAATGCAATGAAGAATTCTTCAGCAAAGAAAACACCAATTTTGACAATTGCTGCCCTTTTTGCAGTCTTTATAGCATGTGCCGCTTATATTTATTTTTCGTTGAATGATTCAGTACCAACGGTTTCTCAAGTGAGTATTAAAAAACCTACATTGGATAGTGTTCGTAAACCTGCAACTGTTGCTAGGGGTTCTGATGAGGATTCTAAGTTAGATCCAAGTTTTAAGGGAAATGTCGTTTTGTCTCATTTTGATAAAGGAAAAATGCAAGCCTTTGTCGATGGACGCAAAATGGAAGTTGATTTATTGAGCAGTATTAAAGCTCCAATAGAAAAAGACTTTATACTCAGAATTCAAATTGAAGGGCGAAAACATTTTATAAAAGAAATGCGACTAGATAATACTTCTGCAGTTGAAGTTGAAATTCCAGATATGCCAGTAGTTGCCTATGGATATTTAAACACAACTAGTGCTTGTGCTCAAGGCGAAATTCGTTACGAAGTTTATGGTGAAAAACGTGTAAGTCAGATTCCTATGTCTCAGACTTTTGGAATAGCCTTCCCCTTAGGTATTGATGATAAAGGCCAGCTCGCTCCTCAAAGTTATGAACTTTATTTTAAAAAGAAGGGCGAGGATATTGAAAGAAAAATTGAATTCAATATGACTCGCGAAGATCAGACAATTGATTTTTGTGAGTTACTCTAAAAAAACTAGCGTAATGAATAATATATTGTTGGTAAATTCAAAATAAACATAAGTGCTACTAAGATATAACTTATAAAATTTTGAGTTGGGGAATTGGTGTATTCGCCCATAATATCAGGGTCGTTACATAAATTTATTATATACAAAACAACAATAGGGATCAGTAGACCATTTAGGATTTGGGTGTAAATAAGTATTTTAAAAAGATCAATTCCAGGTATTAATGTCATCGCTCCACCTATTGTAATCATTGATGTGAAAACAGTGAAGAAGTGAGGAGCTTCTTTAAAGGTTCTATCGACTCCAGATTCCCATCCCATCCCTTGACAAATATAGTAACTTGCCGCAAGAGGAAGAATCGCAGCGGCAAAAAAAGATGCATTGAAGAGACCAATTCCAAACAAAATCGACGAATATTTACCTGCTAATGGCTCAAGGGCAATCGCTGCATCCTTGGCGTCATGGACAACTATTCCTGAAGGAAAAATCGTAGTAGCACAACAGATCATGATAAAGAATGTTACAATAAGCATGAGTGAGCAACCAGCTATTACATCAACTTTTGAATGCCATAAATGTTTTGTGCTAATACCTTTTTCGACCACTGCAGATTGAATATAAAATTGCATCCATGGAGTTATCGAAGTTCCAAGTAGGCCGACCATAATGGGCAAATCCTTACTTGTGATGGAATGTAAATCTGGTTTTATTATTGCTGTAGTAACTTCGATCCAATTGGGACCTATAATGAAACCAGAAACAATATATGTTAAAAATATCGAGCAGCCTAAAATAAAGATTCTTTCTACACTTTTATAATCACTTTTAAGAACTAAGAGCCAAACGAGGATTGCACAAATTGGAACTGTGATGTAGCGAGAAGCTCCGAAAATTTCACCAGCAGAAGCAATGCCTGCAAATTCGGCCATGGTGTTTCCAAGGTCAGCAAATAAGAGAAAAAATAAAGAGTAAAATGTTATACGAAGTCCAAATTTCTCTCTAATTAAGTCAGCTAGTCCCTTTCCAGAAACTATTCCCATTCTCGCAGACATTTCTTGAAACATAATCAGTGCTATTGTTACTGGGATCAGAAGCCACATTAATCGGTAGCCAGTTTGAGCTCCTGCCATTGAATAAGTGGCTATTCCGCCAGCATCGTTGTCTAGGTTGGAAGTCACTAATCCAGGGCCAACAATACTTAAAAATAATGTTAACTTCATTATTAAGGGAGAAACTATTTTCCTTTTGGTTTCATTTTTCATGAAAGCAACCTGTCTAGAATATCATCAACCGAAATCATTCCAAGTAATTCATTTTCTCTCGATACGATTGGGACTGTGATCATGTTATATTTATTCATATAAGTTGCTACTTCTTTCCAATGAGTATCTACGCTAAGAGATTTTATATCGGAGTCATTCATTATATCCTTTATTAAGGCATTTTCGTTGTGGATGAGTAATTCCTGTAATGATAATGTTCCAATTAAATTATGTGACTCATCAACGATATAAATATCATGAAATGAGGCAACTTCTTCATGCTTTTGCTGAATCAAAGCAAGAACATCAGATTTTGAAAGCTCAGCCGTAATCTCAAAAATTTCAGAAGTCATTAGTCCACCAGCGGTGTCTTCATCATGCTCTAATAATTCTTGAATTTCTTCCTGGATTTCAACATCGTCGATGTTGGAAATAATAGCATCTACTTTATCATCATCCATTTCATTTAGAAGATCAGCGGCATCATCTGTGTCCATGTTTTCGATAATTTCTGCTGCTTTTTCTGGATTCTCATTATTGAGTAGTGATGCTTGAAGATCCTCATCAACCTCAGATAATGTTTCTGCTGCTAATTTTGGATCGAGATTGGAAAATATCATCTCTCTACCATGAGAGTCTAAGTCCTCGAGAATATCAGCTAGATCTGCTGGATGGAGCTGTTTTAAGTCTTCATTTGTTAAATTTAATCGAACACTCTTTTGAATATTTCTATTCGGAATAGCATGCACATATTTCCAATTTATAGTTGTATCATTAGTTAGGTATTTTGATTGAGGGCTCAGGGATTTAATTAAAAAATCGATTGGTTTTTCAAGATTCAATCGTCTTACAAAACTTCTAAGCCCGACCTCAGCATGAGTGACTCTGAGCTCCTTTCCTGCCTTGATAAATTGAATGTCATTTACTCTAACAACTTTTTTGCCATGGGTATCTACGATCTGCTTATCCAGAACGATTTGACCAAGCGGGGGATACTCAACTGTTGATCCAGTAAATTGATTAGCTAGAATACTCGTTACAGATTTTGGCCTAAGGGTTTTAGGAAAAGTTCGACTTCTTCTAGAAAAGGCATCATTTTTTATGACGATTTTTTTATAGGAAAAGTATAAAATCTCTTCCCAGAGTATATAAAAAAGGAAGCCATTTCTTTTGTATTGAATGGCCAAAACTGAAGGATAGATTTCTTCATAATCGATAAAAAAATCATTTACTCGTCCAAGTTTTTGCCCATCTTCATTGAAGATTTTAATTCCCAGCGTTTTGGAAAAGTGGAGGGTAATATCATTTAAGTCTTTAAAGATTTCCATTCCTAATCCGCATTCTCGTTTTTAGTTTGTTTGAAAATATTATTTTTGCGCATATTAAGCAGTTTTAAAATATCAGCAGCAGTCTCTTCTAGTGCTTTATCAGTGACATTGAAAACTGGCCATCGTTTGTTTTCCTTAAAAATATTATTGGCCCATTCAATTTCTTCCACAATCTTATTGTGCTCGGCATATTCGCCTTGGTGCTTGTCAGCACCTAGTCTTAGCAGTCGATTTTTTCTAATTTCAGAGAGCGAGTCAGGATCAATTGTAAGTGCAAAAATCTTTCTTTGGTCAACTTCAAATAATTCATTGGGAAGTGGTTGTTCTTTTATCATCGGAATATTGACAACTTTTATTCCATGCTGAGAAAGGTAAACAGAAAGAGGAGTTTTGGAAGTTCGAGAAACTCCAACCAAAATAACATCGGCAAGATGCAATGATGCTAGATTTCTGCCGTCATCATGATTAAGGGTGAATTCCATCGCCTCAACACGCTTATAGTATTCGTCATTGACAGCTCTTAATAATCCCGGCTCGGACATGGGTTCTTGATTAAAATAATTTGAAAAAGCAGTAAGTGCTGGACCAATAAGGTCTAGGGTTCTGACGTGTTTTATGCGCGAGAGCTCTGAAATATATTCTCGGAGTTTTCCTGAAACGATGGTGTGAATAACTAAGTCGTGATGAATGGCCGCTTCTTCAAAGATGGCATTAATCTGCTCGGAAGTTCGAATATTTTTATAACGAGTAAAATAAACCTCACGGTCTTTGAACTGGGCCATGACCGCTCTAGATATAGCAGTAGCAGTCTCGCCAGTTCCATCTGAAATAATAATAATTTTTAACTGCTTCACTTCTAGGGCCATGAAATGTCCTTTATCTACATTTAGCGCATCTAGAAATTAGTCTATCATTAAGTTAGGAATTGCTCTACACAGCGGAAAATTTTCTCTTGATCAGTAAGGGGATTAAAAGTCATTTTTGGTGTTATTTTGTTAAAAAAAGTTCGTTGAGATTTTGCCAGCTGGCGAGTAGAAATGGCGATTCTTTCCATACATTCGGTAGCGTTTTGGAAATGTCCATTTTTAAGCATGATCGCTTCTTTATATCCGATTGAACCAAGTGGTTTTTCATTCAGAGTAAATCCAGAAGCAACGAGCCTCTCTATTTCGATTAACAGACCATCTTTAAACATTTTTTCTGTACGATTTTTGATTATTTCAAAGTGCTGCTCTCTTGGGAGATCTAAGTAGATATGAAGAATATTCCAAGGGTGAATGATTTGGCTAAAATCGTATGGTAAATTTGAGTCATGATTGATTTTTAAATCGGAGATTTTTGTTTTAGTCATTTCAAAATGTATCGCAGCTCTAGTTAAGCGGTACTGATCATTGGGATGTAAATTTTGGAGTGATTCAGGATCATTAAGCTTTAAATAATCAATGATAGCACTAATACCTTGCTCTCTAAATATTTGATCAATTTTCTCTTTAACTTCAACACTTGGGGTGACTGATTCATACATCCCTTTGAGCAACGCCCGAAGATAAAAGGCACTTCCACCAACCAATATGACATATTGATCTTTTTCCATTAAATCTTTAATGAGTTTTTCCCCTATTTTAATAAAGTCTGCAGCATTCATGGGAGACTTGATGGATTCAATATCAATCATATAGTGAGGAATTCCTTTGCGTTCTGAGATGTTTGGCTTAGCTGTTCCAATAGAAATTTCTTTATAAAAAAGTAGCGAATCAAAATTAACAATTACGCAAGACTTATTGGTTAGGGACATAATTTTATCAGCTAATTCGATACTTATTTTAGTTTTTCCACTTGCAGTAGGTCCAGAAATAATGATGAGCTTATTCATTTGAGTAATGTCTTAAGGTTCTTCTCATTTAGTTCAACTAAAACTTGAGAAATTTTTGTAATCTTTTTTTCCAAAATATTATTAATGACATGTGGAGCTACTTGAAGATGAGGTGAAAAGTGCTCTTCATAATAAAGAGCAAAGTCATCAGGGGAGAATTGATTTGTTTTGTTTTGACTAAAATAATTTAATAGATTCTCTACGGTTTCGCGTAAAAGTACTTGTGGTAGAGAACGAGGCATTGTACGAAGTGCGATAACATCATTATTTAACCTATCGAGTTCTAAGCCAAGAGATTTTAAATCATCCAAGTGATCATCAATTTTTCCTCGAGTTATTTTAAAAGGCTCACTAATAAGAAGAGGACTTGCTATTTCTTCATTTGCAGTTTGCTCATTAAGAACATGACTGATATATGAAGCGATTAGTTTTTTATGATCGGTAATATAAAAGATATTTTCAATCTTTAAGAGAAGTGTATTCTTACCAATATATCCAATCAATATCGAATCTAAATTTGCAGTTGAATCAGAATTAAGAATTGAGGATGTTTGAGTTGGCGCTGATCGAAATTGATTTTGATTATCAATTGATTGCATATTAATTAGATCAAGATTCTGATTCTCTTCTCGCGAATAAAAACTATCAGCAACAAGTGGGGTGCTTTCTAATGAAAAATTATTCAGCGACGTATTCTTTATTGCCGAGCGAATACCACTTACTAAAAGAGAGTAGATAGTATCACTTTTTAAAAATTTTAATTGAGTTTTGTTTGGGTGAACATTGACATCCATGTCTTCACTTGGAATTGTCATTTTAACGATATAATGTCCACTTTCTCCATGGCACCAGACATTGTCGAGGCTTCGAAGCAGTGCTTGGTGAATAGATCTATCTTGAAAGTAGCGGTTATTAGCAAAGAGATAATGGTGCCGGTATTGAGGAGTAGAATAGGTTTCTGGTGTGAAAAAAACTTCAACTTTATAGTTTTCGTATTCCTCATACGCCCTTAAAACTAAATTTTCTTTAAGTGTATTTTTAGAAATTTGTGAAAAGAAAACTTGCTCAACTCTTTTTTGAACTTCTTGGTCAGTCACTGCTTTAAAAATTTCTCTTTCTTTTTCGTCCCATTTTATAGAGAAATTGACTTTGTGATTGCATAACACAAAAGAATAAAGCATCTTTTTTAATGCCGACTTTTCACTGATTTTAGATTTTACAAATTTCAGTCTTGCAGGAGTATTGTAAAATAAATCTTTTATAAAAAGACTTGTTCCCTGAGATGCTGAGCGGTAAGGGATAAGCATTTCTTGGGCCCCTCCGTGAATGATCAATTTTCCTCCATCTTGAGATAAGTCTGAAGGTTGGGATGTACAAGTTAATCGCGAGGAAGCTGCTATGCTTGCCAGAGCTTCACCTCTAAAACCAAAACTTTGTAAGTGATAAAGATCTTCGAACGTTTTAAGTTTTGAAGTGGCATGGCGAAGAAATGCATAGGGGAGATTATTAAAATTTATTCCATGGCCATTATCTTCAATTGAAAGTAGATCCATTCCATTTTCAATGAGGTGAATATTTATTTCGCTAGCCTTAGCATCGAGGGAGTTTTCTATTAATTCTTTGATTAGGGATGCTGGTCGTTCAAGCACCTCACCGGCCTTTATTTGATCGATAATATGTTCGGGAAGTATTTCAATTTTAAGAGCGGAAATATCTCGGTTCATTAGCCCCTATAAAATTGAACTTGATTTCTGCCGCCTTCTTTTGCCTTATATACGGCTTCGTCAGCTCTTTTAAAGAGATCAGTTCCCGTAAAGACACCTTGGCGATAATCAGCAACGCCAATTGATGCTGTAACTGGTAGCCTTTTTGCATCATACATAAATTCTTTTGATTCAATAAGTTTTCTAAGTCTTTCCGCAATTTCAAAAGATTGCTTTAAAGTTGTTTTTGGCAGTAAGATAACAAACTCTTCACCACCGTAACGAGCGAATACATCTTGCTCGCGAATTCCGTTGCCACGAATAACCTGCGCCATTTCTTTTAGCACATAGTCGCCCGCATCATGACCAAAGCCATCGTTGAGTTTTTTAAAATGATCTAAGTCAAATATCACAAGCGAGAGAGGCTCACCTGTTACTTTACACTTATTGACTTCAATGGCGATTCGATTGTTGAAATAAGTTTTATTATAACAGCCAGTGTGTCTGTCTGTATTAGCTTCAAGATTTAATTTATCGTAAGTTAATCTTTCAGGATCGCCTTTTGGAAGATACTTAAGAGCAATACTTCCAATTTTGATTATATCTCCCTTAGCAAGAGGGGTGAGACTTTCTACTTTTTTATTATTTAAATATGTCCCATTTTTTGATCCGCAATCTTCAAGAACATGAGTTTCACCGCTTGCCAAAAGTTTAAAATGATAGCGGGAAACACCGTTAAATTCTAAAGCTATAGTATTGTCAGCATTTCTTCCGATACCAACAGTTGGTTCTGATAAATCAAATAAAGTTCCGTTTAAATCTCCACCAACGACAAGAAG
Organism: Bacteriovoracaceae bacterium; assembly: GCA_947448205.1. Classification (GTDB taxonomy): domain Bacteria; phylum Bdellovibrionota; class Bacteriovoracia; order Bacteriovoracales; family Bacteriovoracaceae; genus Bacteriovorax. The sequence goes on along the minus strand of CANFNL010000018.1, from coordinate 20,071 downwards.
GGCCGCTGGTTTAAGTTGCGCTTCTTTTTCAGAAGCTTGAAGTGCAGCTCGTATATCGGTTAAAACGATTGTTGTATCATCACTGCTCATTTGGCTAGGTTCCTTATAAAATATGCGCTTCTAAAGTGTCTAATTTTAGCTAACAGATTTAATTATATCAACTGGTTCAAAAAGTCATAGGCATAAATTTTTCCTAATTCAACTCCGGGTTGATCAAAAGGATCAACCATTAAATACTCACCCATCAAACTTGTTAACGACTCAAAAAAGAGTATGAGCATACCCATATGAACTTCGTCATTTCTTGAAATTTTTAGATGAACACTCGGTCTTTTGTTTTCTTTTAGTGCCTGTAGTGTTCCGCTCAGTTCAGCTTTCATCAGTTGAGATAAAGAATGAGGTGATAATTTATCTTGAGTGGCTCCACTCAAGGTCGTTTTGAGGGAAAAGTCGTGATTAAATTTTTCAATTTCTATAAGAAGAAGACATTTATCATTGGGACCTTCCATGAAAAGCTGCATTTGGGAATGTTGATCAGTCGCTCCATAGGCTACTATCGGAGTAAAGCCCTCGTGAACAATTTCACCTTTTAGGTTTTTCATCTTTCCCAGACTCTCTGCCCATAATTGAGAGAACCAAAAAGAAAAGGATCTAAGTTTTGATGAATAGGGCATCATAACAGTTTGATTTATTTTTTTCTCTTTATAGAGTTTAAATAAAAAGTCAGCCGTTAGAAGTAGAGAATTATTGTCAGAATTCTCAAGGCACAACTTCTGACCTAGAAGTGCACCCTCAACTAGTTTATCAATATCGATACCGGCAAAGAGAGCGGGAAGAAAGCCTACAGGAGTTAGAGCACAAAAACGCCCACCAACATCACTTGGGACTTCTAAGAGTTCTATACCGAGTTTGTGTCCTAGTTCAAGGAGCTCACTTTTTTTAGGGTCTGTGGCAAAGACAAAATAATTTTTCAGCTCCGTTTGAGCAATATTTTTTTCACTTAAGAAGTTTGAAATAATTGCAAGAGCTGCTAAGGTCTCTGCTGTGCCGCCTGATTTAGATACAAAATAAAAAAGACAGTCTTGAGGATTGAGTTTATTGAGTTGGGAGTAGATTTCATCAGGATCAATGTTGTTGATGAAAATAAATTTGCAGTCATTTGTTGGTTTTTCAAGTGCATTAACTAGCATTTCTGAGCCTAGGCTTGATCCACCGATTCCAATATGAACAAATGTTTTTCTGTCGTTAAATTTATTAAATACTTTTTTTGAAGTTATTCTAAGCTCTTCTCGTTCGAAAGTGTGGAAAAATTGTGCTTTGGGATTTGCTATAATTTTTTTAAAAGAATCCAGTTTTTTTAAATCTGGGGGATTTAATTTTTCTGTTTCTGCTGAAAAGTAAAATGTTAAACTCATATAGCCCTTAGTGTGTACTGTATTCTTTTTTTAAATTTCTGGCGATGACGACTCTTTGAATTTGATTAGTACCCTCTACGATTTGTAAAACTTTGGCATCTCTCATGAATCGCTCAACTGGATACTCTCTCGTATAGCCCACACCTCCTAGAATTTGAACAGCATCGGTTGTCACTTTCATGGCGGTATCAGTTGCTTTTAATTTTGCCATACAAGCTAATTTCGCATTTGGTGTGTGATTGTCGTAATCACGAGCGGCTTGATAAACGAGTAAACGTGAGCATTCAATTTCAGTGGCCATATCGGCCATCATAAATTGCAGACCTTGAAAATCAAAAATAGCTTGCTTGAATTGTTGTCTTGATAAAGCGTATCGAACTGATTCATCTAAGGCCCGCTCGGCGCAGCCAACAGCTATTGCTCCAATTGTAAATCTTCCCTTTTCCAGAGCGGCCATGGCGATTTTAAAACCTTCTCCCTCTTTGGCGAGAAGATTTTCTTCTGGTATAAAACAATTATGAAAGAGAAGTTCGCGAGTTGGTGATACTCGCCAGCCCATCTTTTTTTCTTTTTTTCCAAAACTAAATCCTGCAGCTCCATCGCGAACAATAAAAGCAGAAATTCCAGATGGTCCAGGGGCACCAGTGCGCGCCATAACGATATAAGTTTTGGCGATTCCTCCAGATGTAATCCAGATTTTAGAGCCATTTAAAACATAACCACCCTCAACTTTTTTGGCCGTTGTTGTAAGTGCCGATGCATCGGAGCCAGATGCGGATTCACTTAAACAAAAAGCTCCAATTTCAGATCCTGAGGCAAGGGCCGGCAGGAATTTTTTCTTTTGATCTTCATCGCCAAATTCATTGATTATAGCCTGAACCATACTTGAGACAGAAATAGTCACAGCGTACGCCACGGAGCTTTTAGCAATTTCACAAAGTGCGATTGAGAAGTCTTCATAGCTTAATCCCATACCGCCATATTCTTCGGGGAGGGGCATTCCAGTGAATCCTAATTCTCCTAATTGGTTAAAAATCTCCATTCGAAAAGTTTCTGTTTCATCATCGTGCTCCATGTGGGGTTCGATTTGTTGTTGGCAGAATTTCTCTAATTGATTTTTTAATTCAAGCTGTAATTCATTCATTTTAATCTCTTGTTTAGTCTCTTAAGTCTTTTAGTAAATTTTTTGCGATTATCATAATCATGACTTCGTTGGTGCCAGCACCAATTTCGTTGAGTTTGTTATCTCTCATCATGCGCTCTAGTGGGAATTCTCGAGAGTATCCGTATCCACCATGAAGTTGGATGGCATCCAGAGCAATTTTTGTCGCCATTTTCGGTAGCGCTAATTTAACTTGAGCGGCCATAGAAGGCCCGCGCTCTCCCATGTCATATCTTTTTGCAGTTGTGTAAAGAAAACTTCTCATCATTTCTGTTTCAGTCGACATTTCAGCAATCATTTTTTGAATCATTTGAAATGAGCCGAGATGCTTTCCAAATTGTTTTCTTTCACCAGCGTACTTTATACATTGGTCGACACAGGCTTGGGCTATTCCCAGTGAAATACCGGCAATTGTTATGCGTTCAATATCGAGATTTTTCATCATGTGATAAATAGAGTCGCCTTCTTTGCCAACTAGATTCGCTTTTGGCACGCGAGCATTGTCAAAAACTAGTTCTCCAGTTGGAGAGGATCGCATTCCCATTTTATGAATAGGTTTTCCAACTGAAAAACCAGGAGTTCCTTTTTCAACAATAAAAGTGGAAAGATTTTTTCTCTCTTCACCCGTGCGAGTGTAGACATAGGCGATATCGGCATATTGTGCATTAGTGATCCACATCTTAGCACCATTGATTATATAATTCTCGCCGTCTTTTTTGGCTTTAGTCTGAATTCCCACTGCATCCGAACCATATTCAGGTTCACTCATTCCCATACAGCCGATAGTTTCTCCCGTAATTAACTTAGGAAGATACTTCTCTTTTTGCTCTGCTGATCCATTGTTTTGAATATTATTCACACATAAAATTGAATGGGCTAAATAACTCAAAGTTGAGCCTGCACAGGCTGCTCCAAATTCCTCCATTACAATTGTGGCAGCTGTTGCTCCGAGTCCTGCTCCACCATACTGTGGATCCGCTGTTATGCCGAGAACACCCAGGTCTGCCATTTTTTTGAAGGCACTAAGATTAAAACTTTCCTTCTCGTCATGAAGTGTTGCTGCCGGTGCTAGTTCTTTGCTAGCGAAATCTCTACAGATTCGCTGCAATTCTTTTTCTTCATCAGTGAAAAACCACATTGCTTTACCGCCTTTTTGCAGATTATACTTTTTATAATTATTTAGTTATGGATTTATAACAAATTTAGACAAACACTGTAAGACATGAGGTGTTAGTAGTGACTCTTACGACTCCCGTTCCTCGAGATTTGGACACTGTTTTTCCTGGCGAAAATTGGTTTTTTTATTGGAAAACCTCTGCAAGCCTTTGGAGGAATAAGTTACAAGAGTTTCCAGGGACTAAAATTATTATACCCCTTAATTGGTCTTTTCATACGGAAACTGGCGATCAATTTGACTTTGATGAGCACCGTCCAGAGACTAATTTGAAAAAATTAGCTGAAATTGCCTTAGAAGTTGGCAAGCAAGTCATTTTTTTTCTCCCTCTCACTCCTGCGCCATTTTTACCCAATGGGGGATTGCCGCACTTATTAGCAAGAGGCTTGGCCTTAAATCATGAAAATATGGCCTACGGGATTATTGATTCGGATGACAACCTAATTAAAATTTATTCATTTTTTGATCCTCGGGTATTCGAGGCTTTTGAGCGATTTGTTAAAAAATTAGGAAATTATTTTAGCACGAATAAAATTGCTGCAGATGTGTGGGGGATTCGTTGTGGTTATTTTCAAGATGGCCGCTTAAGAAGTTTCTTAGAAGATTCCTCAAAATCTTTTGACAATGCCTTTACTCGGTATTTAGCGGGCAAAACAAGAGAAGGTGAGGCTTTATCACCAATTGAAGAAAAGCAAAACTCTTTTGAATTTAATAAAACGATTCAGGACTTATATTGCACCATCGCAAAAGATTCGATTGGACCCAATTTCGAAGGGGTTTTGGATGTTGCATTCTTAGGTGGTGGAACTTCTAAGTTTTTAAAACGACTTTCAGGTACTATCTCGACTACGGATTATTCGTCAGAACTCTTTGAAGCCCTGGCAAAGGATATTATTCCATCTTCTGTTTTATTATCCCATCGATTAAAAAAAGGCGTCTTAAACAGAGAGCTTAATGACTTAGTAGCTAATTCTTATTTGCCAGCAAGACTCTCTGCTAATATGGCTTACGAATATGATGATATTTCTGTTTTTTCTGCCCTTTCATTTTTTAAAGTTTACGAAAGAATCGATGGAGTCAGCTCCCTGTTTCAATCTTGGGAGCAACTGCATTTATGGTCATATTTAAATTCTACTTTTGGGTGGAGTTATAAAATTATTACATCAGATACTCTAAAGCTTCATGAAAATAAAAGTCCTTATCAAGAGCATGTCCATTTATTTCATGGGCATGATGTCGATAGAACTATTTTTAATCATATCCTAAAAACCTTTATGAATGGTGGAAGGGTGATTTTGAATCGCTCGGGACTTTCAGAAGACTTTAATAGACGTTTTGAGACTTTTTTTCTCGAGAATTCACTTGTTGTAGAAAAAGTAAATTTTAAAACTCAGATTCAAAATATCAATTTGGGAGAAGGGCGTTTAGTCTTTATCGACGGAGATTACCTCGGCGATCTCAAAGAGTCGGAGTATTTAGAGTTTTGGACAAAAATTGTAGAAACTTTCACTATTGTTCATGTACCAATTCAAAATGCAGAAGGAATTGATTATTACTGGAGAACCAGACCGTCATCTACCAATGAATTGAAGTATGAAGAAGTGAGAAGATTATCTTTGTACAATCCAACGAGCTATAGAAAAAAAATTAAAATGAGTCTTTCGAAAAATTTTGTCGTCTACAAAGTTATCGATGAGATAAATGTTGTCGTCCAAACGTTTCCCAATGAGCTTGAAATTGAACTTTCACCAGAGGGCTCAGTGATCGTTGATTTTGGAGTTTTTTCATGAAAGATACAGAATACATTATATGTATTTACAATTATTTAAATTTAGCTCCTGAGTTACACAATATATCTTCCTATTATTTTCTCTATTTTCTCGATGAAAGAGGGTTGCTCGATACCTCATCGGTTAAAAAACTTTACGATGAGCGATTTAAAGCGGAAGAGTCCCAAGATAATCTCTCTCAAAAGTTGATTGGACCTTTTGAGTCTATAGATCAATTAAGTCAATTCTCTTTTCAATTATGTGAAAAACTCAATGCAGGGAAGGTGAGTAATCTCTCTGTTCAAGAATATAATATACTTCTAGAGGGCAATCAGCTAGCTTCGGATTTTTACCGAGACTTGATTGAGCAAGGAAACGTTATCGAAAATATTGAAAGAAAAAAGAAAGGTTTTTTAAAGCGTTTTTTCTAAATTATTTAACTATTGCTTCATCTAAACTATTTTCAATTTTACTGTCTTCTTTTAAGTTTTCATTTAATTCAGAAGTAGTGGCTCTCAATGTTGAAGACTGAGTCTCTTTTGTGAGGTCAATTTCATTTTTTTGTACTTTATCAAGCTCTGATAGTGCTTTTTCTACTTTTACTTCTTCAATATCTAGGCTGCTAGAATCAGCACCTATTGCTTGATTTTTTTTAATTGGCTTAGTGGCTATTTTCTTTTGAAGATTTTTTGGTTGAACGTAATTGGCCAAGCCATCATTTTTGTAATAAAGGGTAAAACCAGCATAGATGACATTAGGATCTTTAATAAGTGGTTTATTATTTTCCCAGATCGATTTCCATTTTTTAGGAGTTTGGTATAAAGAGTTGGAAATAATTCCAAGTGTATCTCCATTTTTAATCATATAAGGAGTTCCAGATGGATTCCAAACAAAAGATTTTGCTGGAGCCTTATACTTAAGCTCCATGTTAGCACGCAACTCAGAATTGCCATTGATTTGTTTGAGTTCTTTCCATTTAGAAACATCGCCATAAAGATTAAAAGCGATAATCATCAGGGTTTCCCCTTTTTTAACTTTATATGTTTTTATTTCTCCAGCATCAGGATTATCTGCTTGAGAATTCGTGTCAGCTATTTCTGCTTTGATTTCTGGAAGTGCTTCTTCAACTTTAACCTTAGTTGGCTGAGCTTCTTTGATTTGATTTTGATTTGCAGTTGTTCCGGAAAATTCATCTTGTAAAGACTTTAATTCATCATTGCTAGTCACATTTTGAGAATCTGTCTTTACTTCAGTTGTGATATTTGAAGGAGCGTCAGTGCCAGGATTTTCAGCAGTTTTGTTTTCATTCATGCTATTAGTGAATAAATCATCGGCATTTGACTCTGTCACCGCTTCAGTTTTTGGTTCTTCATTTTTTATCTCTGCAACAACATCTTTTGATTCTGTTGGTTGTGTTGGTGTTTTAAATTTTTCAATCAATCCACACGAAGTTGAAAATGTAGAAATAAATAGAGCAATATATAGCAATTTCAACATATTTTGTCTTTTCAAGGGAATACTCCTCTAGGCCCCTTTGGCCTTTAGAAACGATTACTGCTTATAGAATAAGGGAGATGGCCAAAAAGATGGAGAGAGGGGAAAAATTTGCCGGATACTTTGGGTAATAATTTACGAAGGAAAGTATTGAGCTTCATTTATCAAATTCCTTATTAATTTGCTCTTTTTCAAGCATTCCAAGAGTAAAATGGTTTGTAAAAATTACTTTATATCGCCATTTGTGAGCTTTTTTGCTATAAAGCACTCTTATGCAAACACTAACTAAAATGACTCGTAAAAAATCCCTTTATTCCTTCACCTTGAGTGAATTGCGAGATTATTTAGCTGAAAAAGGCTTTGCTAAATTTGCAGCAGATCAAATCTATCAATGGATGTATAAGACCCAAGAGCGCGACCCAAATCTTTGGAGTAATGTCGCCAAAAGAATTAAGGATGATTTTCTTTTAAATCTCGATACCGAATTGCCAACGATTATTTGGAATGGACTTTCTAAAGATGGCACTAGGAAGTTTTTAGTTAGAATGTTTGATGGGCAAACAGTTGAAGCAGTTGCCATACCCGCGCGCGATAGGCTTACTCTTTGCCTTTCTTCACAAGTTGGTTGTGCAATTGGCTGCACGTTTTGTCATACAGGCACTATGGGACTAAAGCGCCATCTCACTGCCGATGAAATTGTCGGTCAGTATATGGCCATCACATATTGGTTAAAAGAAAATGTTGGTGGAGAAGAGCGATTAACAAATATTGTCTATATGGGACAAGGTGAGCCACTTCATAACTACGATAATGTGAGAACATCCACTATTATTTTTATGGAAGATAAAGGCTTGGGATTATCGCAAAGAAAAATTACTTTATCGACTTCTGGGCTTGTTCCTCAAATTGAAAAGATGTGGGATTTTCCACCGGTTAATATCGCCATATCATTGCATGCTGCTCATAATAATATTCGCACTGAACTTATGCCAATTAATAAAGCTTATGACCTAGAAAGACTCTTTGATGCCATAAAAAAAGTTCCTCTTAAAGCTTATAGACGAATTACTTATGAGTACATTCTCATTGCAGATTTAAATGATCGGCCTGAAGACATTGAAGGCTTGATAAATTTATTGGATAAGCAAAAATCTAAAATTAATCTCATTCCATATAATGATTTTCCAGAATCAAAATTTAAAAGACCAAGTAATGCTAAAGTTATCTGGTTTCAAGAAGAACTCTTAAAACGCGGCTATGTTTGTACAACAAGAACCACAAAGGGCCAGGATATCCTGGCCGCTTGTGGTCAATTAAAAAGCGAATATGATAAGCTAAATTTATGGGATCAACGTGAGGCCCTGACGAGTCGCCTTGAGTCTCTTTAAAATTCGTGATCTTTTATACTGTCAATTTTAGTGTTATATAACCATGGCTTGGGATCAACTTTATCCTCAGTTTTTTCATCTTCTTCTTTTTTCGGCTCGCCAGGAACAATCGATGAAGGCTCGCGTTCAGACTCTTTTTCAGAGGCAATCCCGCGATCAGTTTTAACTGCTTCTTCAACTTTATAATCATCGTTAAACTCTGCCACTTTACTGACCTCACCAGGTGGTGAAGTTTCCTTGAAATCTGCAGGTGGTGACTTGTATTCAGTGGCCATGACCAGAGTACATAAAGTTAAAGAGAGAGCTGTCAGAGAGATCGTTTTTAATTTCATTATTTCACTCCTTTCCCGATGCTATCGGTACTTAAAACATATCGGTCGACTAAAGCTTAAACTTGAGTGTTTTGGACAGATTTTTAAAGATTGTTTACGGAAGCTCATGTTTTTGAGACTATAGATTAGATTAATTTTAGGTAATTTCAAAAAATGGAGTTTTTGTGAGCACTTCAAAAAATAGCAAAGCCTTATTTGGCATTTTTGCCATGGTTTTTGTTTTCTTCGTGATTATAGTTCTTTTTGCCTCTTTTACGATGAAAGCTTTTAACGATACTTCTGATTCTGAAAGAAAATCAAATAAAGCCCATATCGGCGTCGTGGAAATTGAAGGCGTCATTATGGACTCTAAAGATACGGTAAATTTACTTCAAGCAGCTGAAGATGATAAACAAATCGAAGCCATTATTTTAAGAGTGAATTCTCCAGGGGGAGCAGTAGGTCCCACTCAAGAAATTTATGAAGAGATTGAGCGCATTGATAAGAAAAAACCAATCTACGCCTCTTTTGCAGGTATTGCTGCCAGTGGTGGTTATTATATTGGATCAGCCACCAGAAAAATTTGGGCCAGTCCTGGAACATTAACTGGATCTATTGGTGTAATCATGGAGTTTATGGATCTCTCTAAGCTTTATGAATTTGCTAAAGTTGCCCCTCAAACTGTAAAAGCCGGCCGCTATAAAGATGCTGGAAATCCTGCAAGAGCGCTGACTCCTGAAGAATCAGATATGATGAACAAATTAATCGCTGGAGTTCACGAACAATTCATTGGGGATATAATGAAGCGAAGAGCTGATAGAATTAAAGGAGATATTAAAGAGCTGGCTCAGGGACAAATTTTTTCTGGAGCAACAGCTAAAGAAAATGGATTAATAGATGAGCTAGGTGGATTATGGGTAGCAGGAAGAGCTATTCATAAGACGCTAAAAACTAAAGATGAGTTTGCATTGAAATTTTTTAAAAAGAAAAAAAATATTGGTTTGTTTGATTTGATGGGATCTATGGAAGAGGGCATCTCTAGACTTAGTATTAATAATCTTATTCAAAGTGATAGAGGCCCTATGCTCATGTTTAAATAAACTCGGGATCAAATGGAAATATATTTTAGCTTTATTTCAGAGCATTTATTAGCATTTCTTGCCACCGCAATTACAGCGGTATTGGTTTATCATTATCTCATAGAAAAAGAGACGGGAGCAAAGCTCTCAAAACGCTATCGCAATTCAATTTTTGAAGCTCAGTCTAAAATATTTTTGAATGCTACTCAATATTTAATTTCAGGCAATAAAGATTTAGCGATTAAAGAATTTTTAAGTGCAGTAGATATTAACCGTGAAACGATTGAGACTTATTTTGCCTTGGGTGGTTTATTTCGAAGTAATGGTGAAATTGAGAAGGCAATTAGTATTCACCGCTCGTTAATAGCCAGAGAAAATATTTCTGAATCTCATCGTCTAAGAGCGCTGAAAGAATTAGCCATTGATTTTGATAAGGGAGGCTTTGTCGATAAAGCCATTGAAACTTATAAAGACGTTTTGAAAATTAACCGCGATCAAAATGAAGTGATTCAGGCATTATGTAGAATTTATGAAGATACAGAAGATTGGGATCAAGCCTATAATTATAGAATTATGCTCTCTAAAGTTGGGCATCAAAATCAAGCCGAAACTATTTCCCATATCCTGGTTCAAAAAGCAAAACAGTATTTTGAGCGTGGAGATTTTAAAAAATGTGAAGAGGATTTGGAAGATGCATTTCGTTTTGCACCTTCAGTCTCTGCAAAAATTCTAAGGCTAAAGTTGTTTTTAGTAAGTGGTGATTTGGAGCAAGCCAAGTTCTTACTTCAGGAAATATTAAAAGAATATCCTATGTATGCTTCTTTTATCTTTGTATCCATTGCAGAAGATTTTAAAACAACCAATATAGATTTAAATACAACCTATCAGGATCGCTTAGATGTACTAAGAAAATACTTTCTTGAAATGAATGATAAAGATTTAGTTGGATCGGCATCAGTTGTACTTTCAAAAGTTAGACTGCTAAAAGAGTCGGGCATGATTGAAAATGCTTTTGACTTATTAAAAGACTGGATGGATCAAAATAAAAATTCATCAGAAGTGATGAAAGTTGAATATATAAAACTGTTAATTCAGCTTCAGAAAAAAGATGAAGCGTTAATTCAAACTAAGGGCTTATTGGAAAATCTTCATCAAGGTTTAGCGAAGCACTACTGCCGTCAGTGTGGTTATAATTCAGATAGTATTTTTTGGAGATGCCCTCAATGCCATGAGTGGGAAACTATTCAATTTAGATGGAAGGTTTAATGAAATTTTTATCTCTCATTGTTTTTTTGTTTTTAGGCATGAGTCTTATCAGTATTCATGCTGATGATAATATGAAAAAATCGCTGATTGGAGTTAAGTTTTTTTCGCAAATGATGGGGAATGTTCACCAAAATCCTTCTCGCTACTCTCAAGTATTAACAACAATAAGTTGTAATCATCCAGTTAAAGTCATGAAGGAGACATCAAAAGATGGTAAAGAATTTATTCTTTATGGAGAAAATAATTGGAATCTAGTAAGTGTTGGACCTTATTCTGGATATGTTATGTCGGACTATTTAAGTGATAAAAAAACTGAATGCTTTGAAGAAGAATATTCTAAGTTTTTTGATGGTTTTAACTTAGATATAAATGATCTCTACTATTGGGCACGTCTTTATGATCAATACGCTCAAGGAAAGTCGAAGGTTCACCAATGATAACAGGAAAATTTTTTCTCTTAATAGGGATTTTAATTCTTTGTAATAGTTCACTTCTTGCCCAAGAAGCTCAAAAGGAAATGAATTCAGAAGACTCGAAGGATTTGGCGAAAACTCCATCAAAGGATATTCTTGATTTTTCCTCTATCAAAGACATTATTCAAAAAGATGGATTAGAAGGTGAATTAAAAAAGAAACAAGAAGAAAAACGTAAGTACCTTGATGCTAAAAAGCTTCTAGCGATGAAGCGCTTCAATGTGCCTAATCAAGATGTTTTCTGGAGTTTTTTTTCTGAGTTATGGCTGGTAAAAAATGCAACTTTTTTAAAATGGGATATTCATAAACCCGATTTTGAATTAGAAAAATCCTTTAGTGCTTTTTTAGAAAGCCAGGGACAATATGAAAAGCGTATTAAAATATTATTGGTAGATTCAACTGAAATTATTCATGCGGCACTTCCTGCCAATCAAGATGAATCAATTTTTATTCTCTCTTTGCCATTTATTAGGACTCTTGATCTCTCCAAAATTGAAATTTCACTCATTCTTTTTGAGGATTATATAAGGATGAGAAAGGGCTATTTTAAAAATTATGTTATGAGTAAAGAACTTGAAGCTTATTTAGGTTCAAATTTTAATGGCAAACCTTTTAATAAAAAATTAATAGACGATCATTTGAAGAAATATACCACTCTTCTATTTGAGAAAGGCTTTAATTTTCAGGAACAATTTGAAACGACAAAAGAAATAGATACTCTGTTAAAAAATGACTTAAAAATTTGGAATACCTATTTAACTTTGCTCGAAAAAATAGATGGGCTTACAAAGAGTAATACACTTTATAAAAAATATAATCAAATTTATCCTTCACCTGAGTTGCAATTAAATTGGCTCAAACCTAAAACTTCAATACTTTGATGAGCATTAAAAGACATTGGAGAGAATTAATTGATTTTTTTGAGTCCCCATTAGGTAGACAAATTAAATACTATGCTTTCTTTTACCTAGTTTTATGGGGTGCTCATCTCATTTTAATATCCCTGGTCTCATTTTTTCATTTATTGCTCAATCACAATATTCGAACAATTGGTGACTGGATTGGAGATAGGGGATGGGCGCTAATTATAATTTCAAAACTGCTTATTTTTTATCTTTCATTGCAATTTGTGAGATTAAAAAGTAAAAAAATTTCTTCACTGCGAAGCTATTTCCGCAATAGTATTCAATTTCCCAGAAAAGAAATTTTTGTTATTCTCTTTTTTCTTCTAATAGCTCTCATTGGTGTTGGCCGCATTGCCTTCAATCATATAATGATTTTTGAAGTTGAGAGAATCCTCTTTTCCATCTTTGGCACATTAGTCTTTTTTAGCGTCGACTATATCTTACTCATCATTCTTGAAATTTTTTTTCCGATTCAAGACTCTAAGCAGAAAGCACAAAAACTTGCCTTGTTTCCACTGCTTTTTTATTTATTCACCTACTCAACCTTTATCTATGAGCAGTCGGTAAGTGTGAAGCTTTATCCTTTTTTCTTTCTACTCATCTATGTAGGAGAGTGGCGCAGACGCAATTGGACACTACCGCTTTTATTTTTATTAATCTTTTTGGTTCCAAGTTATAGCCTTATGGGACTCGATCCAGTTTGGAGTTCAAGTTATTCTTTTTTTGTAATGGAGCGGCCTGTTTCTAACCTCTCCCTCTTTACCATGGTGGCAATTGCTATCTTTTATTTGGAGAGAACAATTCGAAATTATCCAGAGTATATTTATCGGGATTAATAAAGCTATCGATTTATCTTAAAAATCCGTGAAAGTTTGTCTATCATTGTAATGATTACTATTACGACAATAAAAATTTAGATTATTGGCTCAATTATCGAGCAGGAGAGTATTTGTGCATTCAGGAAATTTAGATATTTTTAAAATTATTTTACAATCTGGTTTCATCGTAAAAATAGTATTAACTCTACTCATTGCAAGCTCAGTATTTTCTTGGGCAATCATTTTAAAAAAGCGAAAACTTTTTAGAGAAGTAATGGAGAACAACAAGAGATTTTATGAAATCTACAAAACTTCAGAAAATTTAAAAGATATTCTATTAAAGTGCGAACTACTTCCTTTTTCTCCATACAAAGCTCTGTTCATAAACGGCTATAGCGAATTAGCTAAAATTAAAGAAGCATACGGTGGACAACATAAAAGTGGTCTAGCTTTTCATTTTCAAAATTTTGGACTCGGTGTTCTTGAGCGAGGCTTAAAAAAAGGAGTCAATGAAACCAATACAGAATTGGGAGGACTACTCTCTACTTTGGCCTCAATTGGTTCAGTTGCTCCATTTATTGGATTGTTTGGAACTGTTTGGGGAATTATCGATGCCTTCTCCGGTCTTGCAGGTGGAGGTGGATCAATTGATGCTGTTGCTCCCGGTATTGCAGAAGCACTCGTGGCAACGGCCGTTGGATTGGCAGCAGCTATTCCAGCAGTTTGGTTTTATAATTATTTTAATAATCAAAGTGAATTAGTGAACTCAGATATGGAGTCTTTCGGACAGGATTTTTTAAACGTCGTGGAACGATCAATAGTCGAATAAAGGGAAAAATCTATGGCTTTTAGTGCAGGCGGAAAAAAAAAGGGAACAATCTCTGATATTAATGTAACTCCATTGGTTGATGTTATGTTAGTTCTTCTTATAATTTTTATGGTTACAGCACCTCTAATGTTGAATGGAATTAAATTAGAACTACCAAAAACTAAAGAAGTAAATCCCATCAACCTTAATGCCACTCAAGTTATTCTCTCATATAGTAAAAATGAAGATTTGTTTTTAGGAAAAGATAAACTTTTGGTAAATGAAATAATTCCAGAGATCAAAAGACAATTTAAGGTCAATAAATCAGAAATTTTATTTCTGCGAGCAGATTTTAATTTACCCTATGGTAAAGTGGCAAAGCTTATGTCTTTTTTGAAGCGAGGTGGTATTAATCAAATTTCCCTTGTTACCATCACTGAAGACAAAGACTAAAAAAGAAATGAAATCTTATCAAGAAGAAATGGGGCAGTCCAAAACACTTAGCTACTACTTAAAACGATCTACTTTCGTTCACGTAGCTTTATTTGCTTGCACACTAATTAGTGGAAAAATAATTATTAGCCAACAAGAACATTTGCGTGAAAAAAATATGGAGCTCATTCAGTCTTCTGTTCGCGTCGATATGGTGGCCATGCCGAAATACACTTTAAACGAGTTAAAAAATCTCTCCAAGGGAGCCGAAGATGCCCAAAAAGCTACTCCGAAAGAGGTGGTTACTCCAACTCAAAAAGCAGAAATTAAAGTAGAGCAAGTGGAGAAACCTATTGAAAAGGAAGAAACTAAACCTGATCCCACTGTGGCTTTTGAAGAAGCTAACAAACAAAAGCGCCAGGATTTTCTTAGTAAGCTTAAGCAAATTGGAAACAAAAAGATTACAACTAATGGAAATCAAAAAATTGAAACTGGTTTGCATGGTGAAAAAACCACAGCATTGAAGCAATTAGTACTCTCTGGAAATAAATTAAGTAAAGGTACTCAAATGTATGGCGAAGGAAATGCTTCTAATATGACTGCCTTCCAAACTTATGCAGCCAAGCTTCCTGATTTGGTTAGACCAAGATGGAAACTTCCCACTTTTCTTCAGGGGAAAAAGTTAAAATGCCGAGTGAGAGTTTGGATTGCCATGAATGGTGATGTGACAAGGGTTGAAATTTATCAAACAAGTGGTGATAGTGAATTTGATAAAAGGGCAGTCGATGCGGTGAAAGCTTCGTCACCATTTCCTCGATTAACTGAAGAGTTTGCCAAACGGGCCTTAAATGGCGATATAGGATTAGGATTCCCTCTATGAAAAAATTATTTACTTTGTTTTTAGTTTGTTTATTTTCAACTGCAGCACTTACTCAAGAAGATAATTTAACGATTGTCGCCGTTGGTGAAGCCACTTATGAGAAGGACAAATTAATTATTCAAGATCCTTATATTCAAGGAGCGCTAACTGCTGCTCAAAAGAATGCTATAATGGATTTAGTAAAATTGCTTCGAAATGATTTTAGTTTTTATCAAAAGAAATTTTTCCTCATTGAATCAGCGGCTAATAATTCAGATTTTAGGCCTGCTACGAATTACGAATATTGGGGCACAAAAAATGTACGTTTTCTCGGAACAGTATCTGCAGAAAAAAGTGGAGAAAATTTAAAAGTTAATGCTGTGTTTGAAGATATTAAAAACAGAAAACAAATTTTTAATTCAACAGCATTGACTAATATTTTAAATATTAGAAAAACTGGGCATGATATTGCTAATAGTGTCTATAAGCAAATTATCGGAAAAGATTCTATCTTTAGATCAAAAATTGTTTTTGTTTCAGACCGAAACTCTAAAGGCAATAAAACAATTAAAGAAATCTATATGATGGATTTTGATGGAAAAAATGTCACTCAGGTGACAAGTCATGGAGGAATTGTAATCTCCCCAGCGATGTCTGCAGACGGGCATTACCTTGTTTACTCTTTAATTCAAAACACCAATGGAAAGCGAAATAATAATCTTTACCTAATGGATATGAGAACAAAAGAGTCCCATGTCATTTCTGGTAAAGATGGAATCAATTCCGGAGCTATTTTTCTTCCCGGCGGAAAAAGCATAGCGCTCACACTAACTGTCTCAGGTAATGCCGAAATTTACGAGATGGATTTAGAAGGAAAAAATTTAAGAAAGATTACTAACCACTTTGCTTCTGATGTAGATCCCTCAATAAGCTTTGACGGTAAAATGATGACCTTTTTATCTGATCGCGCTGGAAAAGCGATGATTTATACAAGTGATCCTAGTGGTGAAGAAAAAAATGTGAAACGCATAAGTTTCGTAGGCCAATTCAACGCGACTCCTCGTTTTAGTCCCGATGGTAAAGAAATTGTTTTCTCCTCTTGGTTAGACAATTCCTTTGATCTTTTTCGAATCGCCTCAGATGGCTCTGGTCTCTCAAGACTTACCAAGGATTTTGGCTCGAATGAGGATCCTAGTTACTCCAGCGATGGGGAGTTTATCGCCTTTACCTCACAAAGGATAATATCAAGAGTTAAGGCCGACCAAAATATCTACATAATGGATAGAGATGGCGGAGTATTGGGGGCGGTCACTCATGGTTTTGGAAATTGTATAAGTCCCAGATGGTATAACTTCTAGAAATTGCGAAAAATGAGCATTTTTATTAGACAGGCGAGTGTTTTAGTCTTGTATTTTTTTCAGACGCACTGTATTATTTACTGAGTAACGCGACACGGCTTTTACTTAATAAATCGTCCAGGAGTTATACAATGACAACTTTAGCGACTAATCAAAAAGCAGCTCTTCAAACTCTTTCTTCAGTTTTATTTTTAAGTTTAGATGAAGCTCATTTTTTCAACTCAATCAATAAATATTTCGCTGACCATTTCAATGCTCATAAAGTTCTCGTTTATAAAATTCTTGATGCCGGCCAAGCTCAACTAATGTCTGAAAATGGTATCGCGCTAGAAAACGGAGCTATTCTTGATAAAGGTGTTGGTGCTGTCGGATATATTGCTCGCACTAAAAAAGGATATTTTTCAAACACAGTAGAAAGAGATCCCGTTTTTACTCTTGAAGCAAAGCTTGGAGTGAAGGCAGAACTTTGCTTACCGATCTCAGTTGATGGTGTAGTAATAGGATCAATTCATTGCCAAATGAATGATAGTTCTCGTGAATTTTCTCGTGAAGACATGATTTTGGGTGTGTCGATCATCAATGAAATTAAAGCACCAATTCAAAATATGAAAATGTATTTAGCTGCTAAAAATCTTAATGAAACATTATTAAGAACGATAGAATTAAAAGAAAAAGAACTGCAAGAGTCTCGATCGGGACTTAAGCTTCAAGATACTTTTCGCATCATTGAAAAAGAAATTATTGGAAAATCACAATCAATGAAAGACTTACTTGCTCTTGTCGATAGAATTTGTGACAAAGATATCTCAGCCTTTATCATGGGTGAGGCTGCTACAGGTAAAGAAATGATAGCTCGACGTATTCATTGCAGAAGCCATAGACGTGATAGAGCTTTTGTTGCTGTCGATTGTTCAGCAATGACAGAAAAGCAATTAGAGGTAGAGCTTTTTGGTGATGAAAATCGCTTGGGAATGCTTGAGGCGGCTAACTTTGGAACCCTATTTATTAATTCAACTGAATTAATGCCAGCGAGTATTCAAAATAAATTAATGCAATATGTGAATAGTAAAATGGGAATAAAGTCGGGAAGCCAGTCATTTTTTAAATCAGATGTACGTTTAATTTCAGCTTCAACTAAAAACCTTATGGACTTTGTTCGTGAAAATAAATTCAGAGAAGATTTATACTTTGCTTTAAGTGCAGTTGTTTTAAAAGCACCAGCGCTTAGAGAAAGAAAGGAAGATATCGAAGTTTTAGCTAATTTTTTCTTGAACCAAAATAAAGTTAAAGAAGCTCAAAAATCATTTTCTCCTTCGGCCATTAAGGCATTATCGGAATACAATTGGTCTGGAAACGTAAGAGAGCTGCAAAATGTGGTAGAGAGAGCTTTTATTTTGGCAGAAGGAACAATTATTGAGAAATTGCATTTAGATACTAATATTCAAAACGCAGATATTCAGCCAGTAGTTGAAAAAGTGATTGTTGCAAAGCCCTCTGAATTTGCGCATGTGACACTAGAAGAATTAGAAAAAGGCCATATTATGTGCACACTTGAAAACTTAGGTGGAAACAAGACAAAAACAGCTAAAGTTCTTGGAATCACAGTTAAGACTCTATACAACAAACTTCACTCTTACGGGATTGAATTTGATAAGGAAGCTTAATAACTTGTAAATACGAAAGCAAAAAAGTAATATAAAAAGATTGGAGGATACTATGTCGATTATAGAAACAGAAACAATTGTTGAGAGCCCAAAAACTCCGAGAAACTTTAGAACGGCGATAGATATTGAAAATTTTTACCGTTTTGTGAATGATAATGATCTAAGAAAAGAAGCTAAGATTATGTTAGAAATTATTCAAGCTAAGGTTATGGCCACAGTTAAAAAGAAAAAGAAAGAAGCAAAAGCACTAAGCAAGAAAAACAATTTACATTAATTAATAAAATGAAAAAAGCCCACTCATGTTGAGTGGGCTTTTTTGTTTGTTCTCTCAGGAAGTTGGACATGGAAGTAGCAACTCAAGTAAAGACTCACGTCATTTATGATCCTATATATGGATTTATCAAACTCAACCCGATCGAATGGGAAATTATCTCTTCACCTTTTTATCAAAGACTTCGTTGGATCAAGCAATTAGGATTTTCCTGTTATGTATTTCCAGGTGCTGAACACTCACGTTTTCATCACTCAATTGGAGTTATGTACAATGCTCATAAAATATTAGAGTCGTGTGGCAGAGCCGTTAGTGAAAAAGAATTAATGGATGCGGGCTGTCTGACAAATGAAGCTATTTATCATAAGAGTTTACGTCTTGCGGCCCTAATGCATGACCTTGGGACATTTTTATTTTCTCACACTACAGAGGGTGCCTATATCGATTATGGCGAAACAACTCGCAGTAAAGGTGGAAAAGGACTTCCAGATGATCATGAAAATCTAGGATCATTCATTATAAAAAATACTGATTACGAAGGAGGAATAACTTATATCTTAAAAAAATATGGGATTTCTCCTCAGCGTATTTCTGATTTGGTTAAAGGAGTTGATGATTCAATTCTTGCCAATCAAATCCTACACTCGGAAGTAGATTGCGATCGCATGGATTATCTACTTCGCGATGCTCACTATACCGGTTTGAAGTATGGCTCGTATGACCGCGATTATTTACTTTATCATTTCCAAGTTAAGCGTGTTGATAATCACGATATTTTAACAATTCGTCACAATGCTCTTCATTGTGTAGAAGATTTTTTAACTTCACGCTTTGCCTGGTATTCACAAGTTATTCGCTCGCCCAGAGGAGCCAAGTTTGATGCTATCGCAGAAACTATTTGCCATCACTTTTTAGAGAAAGGCTACATCTATCGCTACAGTGAACTTCTAGAAATGATTCAAAATGATCCAATGAAGTTTTATGGATTCAATGACAATTATTTTATGGGATTAGTTCATAAGCACCTTCTCTCTGGCGATTTGGATAAAAATCCAAAAATAAAAGACATGGCCAAGACCATACTTTTAGCCTCGGGGGGAAAAGCCATTCGTTGTGAGGAGTTTAGGTCTAGGCTCTTATCTCAGGATGATCCACAAGCCCTGGAAAAATATTCTAAACGTGCCATAACAAAAGCCCAAGAAATAGAAGAGTTTTTAAAGAAAAATGGAGCACCTGCAGATTGGATGATCTACGATATTCCTAAAAAAGCCATAATGTTTGTTAAGTCTCCAAAAAATGTTGCTAAGAATTCCTCTAAGGACTTGGCTAACGTACTGCTAGATCGAGATCCAGTAAAAATTTCAATGGAAAATGGTGAAGTCAAACTTTTGGCCGAAGTTGAAAATTCTTTAATCTCCAAGCTCT
>CANFNL010000017.1 GCA_947448205.1 Bacteriovoracaceae bacterium | reverse complement strand
TTTAGCTCCTTTGAATCTAGCTACTTTCTTCTTCCTGCCCCGGGCAATGCAGAAGTTCTTGATGAATCAAAAAAATTGCAAACCTTAGATTTATATAATTTAGATAATTGGATTGAAAATAAATGGGGTCTCTTTAACGAGCAGTTAAAGCTGCCCAGCGATTCATTTGAGGCAAGAAAAAAATTTCTCAAAAAGCATTTAGAGGCAGCAAAACTTTTTCATGAACTCACACTTGCTCCCATAGAAAAGGCACCTGTTAGTAAAAAGCCATTGATTTATCTTTCAGGCTTTGGATTTAAAACCGTTCACCGAGGTGTCTGGCACTTTCATAAAGATAAAAAAAATGTTTTTCTTTTTTATCCAAAAAATTTTAAGAAATGGAAATCTAAATTGACGCCCGAGAGTGTGTATGGCGATGGTGATTTAACTGTCCCAGATTTTTCCTTAGAGCTTCCAATTTCTATGGAACATCTTAAAACAATTCATGTGAAGAAAAAACTTGGACACCTAGATATTCTTCAACACCCAAGTTCTCAAGAAAAAATAAAAGAATTTTTAAGATACTAAAAATGGAAACATCAGATAATTTATTTAATAGGAAGATAGTCTGAGAATGAATTTGGAGAAATAAAAAATTGAAGAAACAAATTTACCTTATTTGTTTGAAGAATCTCTTAGGTAATCAGCCAGAGCTTGCACAGATCGGTCTATAGCTTCATCGATTTCATTGATGCCGTAGAGATCGCTGACATGGGCCCATATTTTTTTTGACTCTTTTTGAACGATATCGATTTCTACCCAAAAGCTGGAATTCATTTTATTAATGCACAACCTTCCCAAGAGAAAATCTTGGCCTTCTAGTTTGACAAAAAATTCAGCGGGAAATTCATTGATTTTCATGAAAACGAATTAACCTTTTCCCTTAGTTTCAGTTGTGTGCTTATCCATTTTTTCGAGATACTCAATAATCATTCCAGCTACATCTTTTCCAGTTGCCGTTTCAATTCCTCCTAAACCAGGAGATGAATTAACTTCCATAATGAGCGGACCTCTAGATGACCTTAATAAATCGACACCCGCAACATTTAACCCCATTGCTTTTGTGGCATCGAGGGCCGCCTGTCGTTCTTCCTTTGTAATGGTAGCTAGATGTGCTGATCCGCCACGATGGAGATTAGATCTAAACTCTCCAGGCTTGGCAGTTCTTTTCATTGCAGCAACAACTTCATCGCCAATAACAAAACACCTAATATCTGATCCACCGGCCTCTTTAATAAATTCTTGAACTAAAATATTGGCATCCATTTCACGAAAGGCATCGATAACAGATTCTGCAGCACTTTCCGTTTCTGCTAAAACCACACCTTTGCCTTGAGTGCCTTCGAGCAGTTTAATCACAAGCGGAGCTCCACCAACTAATTTAATTAATTCCTGAGTCATCTTAGTTGAATGGGCAAAGCCGGTTATGGGAAGACCAATGCCTTTGCGGGAGAGCAGTTGCAAGGACCTTAATTTGTCTCTAGAGCGTGAAATCGCCACACTTTCATTAAGTGAAGACACACCCATCATTTCAAATTGGCGAATGACTGCCGTTCCATAAAAAGTGATAGAAGCACCAATGCGAGGAATTATGGCATCAAAACCATCTAATATACGATCTTGATAATGAATCATAGGTTTTGTAGAGGTAATGTCCATGTAACATTTAAGGGTGTCGATGACTTCTACTTCATGGCCTCGGGCCCTACCCGCCTCGACTAATCTTTTGGTTGAATAAATATTCGAGCTTCTTGATAAAATACAAATTTTCATAAAAGCTATTCTCCCATTATTTTTTTAGCAGGTAAGAGCGCGCTGGGTTAATAAGAAATCTTCCATTTAGGGCCTCTCTTCCAATGAGCATTTTAAAACCCATGAGGTCGCGATTAATCAATGTAATTTCTATTTCGAATTCATTATTGCCCATTTTTATTTTAGTTTTCACCACGGGTCTGATGGTTTTTTGCCCAGTCGAACTTTTAATTTCTCGCTCTTCTAAAAAGTGAGATTTAATATATTTTTTTTTCCCACTTTCAGATTCAAATAAAAAGCGAACATATTTTTTACCCTTTTCGGTAATATATTCAATTTCTTCAGCATGTAGGGCTGAGGTTTTTGCACCTGTGTCTATTTTTGCTTTAAGCTCGAGGAGTTTAAAGGCCGGCAGACTCACAGACTCCCGCCATCCTACAAATTCTAAATCTGATTTTTGTTCTTTCATGGGAGTATTTTGACTAAAAATTTTGAAAAACACCAGCTTTCTTATCTAGGCCATAATTAGACTTATTTTATAGAAGTAAAGTCTCACTAAAAACACTTAACCTATTAAACACTTTGAGTTAAAATCTTTGAGTAAACATTTATATGAATAACTATTATCGTTACCTCTTTAGTAAGGAGCATTTTCCTATGACTTCAAAAAAGTGTTCCACGTCCACATCGATCGGCAAAAAACAGATCATGGGTGTGACTGGACTTCTTCTCTGCGGCTTTGTTCTTACCCACTTACTTGGAAATCTGACTCTTTTTATTGGCTCAGATGCTTTCAATAAGTATTCCCATGCTCTTACCAGCAATCCTCTGATTTACTTGGCAGAAGTTGGCTTAGTCATACTCTTTTTCTCACATATTGTGATGGCCATTAAATTAACCAGAGAAAACAAAGCGGCGCGACCAACTGATTATTACATGCGCACTAAATCGGGAAGAGGATCGACATTTGCTTCTTCAACGATGATTTATTCTGGAGTAATTACCCTCATCTTTTTAATCATTCATATAAATGGTCTTAAATTTGGGACTCATTACGACACTAATATTGCTGGCGTAGAGATGAGAGATATTTACAGAACAACTATTGAATATTTTCAAGCACCACTTCATTTAGCCATTTACCTAATTGCCGTCATCACTCTTGGAATTCACGTCAGTCACGGCTTTTGGTCAGCATTCCAGTCGCTAGGATTAAATCATCCTAAATACATGCCAAAACTTCGCTGTGCTTCAGTTCTTTTTGGATTATTGATTGCAATTGGATTTTCAACACTAGCTATTTATTGCTACCTCCAAGGAGGACACTAATATGACACAAGAAAATACACAAAATACTAAGTCAAAAAAACTCGATGGAAAAGTTCCAACTGGTCCAGTTCAAGAAAGATGGAAGACTCACAAATTCAATATGAAAATTGTGAATGCTGCTAATAAAAGAAAATACTCTGTGATCGTTGTTGGTACTGGCTTGGCCGGCGCATCGGCCGCAGCTTCAATGGCCGAGCTGGGCTACAATGTAACAACTTTTTGTATCCAAGATTCACCAAGACGCGCTCACTCGATTGCGGCTCAAGGGGGAATCAACGCTGCTAAAAATTATACCAACGATGGCGACTCTGTTTATAGACTTTTTTACGATACTGTTAAAGGGGGAGACTATAGAGCGCGTGAATCAAACGTTTACAGATTAGCAGAAGTGTCTAATTCAATCATTGATCAATGTGTAGGACAGGGAGTTCCCTTTGCTCGTGAATACGGTGGAACACTTTCTAATCGATCATTTGGTGGAGCTCAAGTTTCGCGAACTTTCTACGCTCGTGGACAAACTGGGCAACAACTTTTACTAGGCGCTTACTCTGCCATGATGAAAGAAGTTCATAACGGAAAAATTAAATCATTCACTCGTCGTGAAATGGTCGAGCTAGTAACAATTGATGGTAAGGCCCGTGGAATAATTGTAAGAAACATCGTCACCGGTGAATTTGAACGCTACGTTGCCGATGCTGTTGTCCTTGCAACAGGTGGATATGGAAACGTTTATTTCTTGTCTACAAATGCTAAAGCATCAAATGCTTCAGCGGCATTCCGTGCTTATAAAAAAGGTGCCTATTTCGCAAATCCTTGCTTTACTCAAATTCACCCAACTTGTATTCCTGTTTCAGGAGATCATCAATCAAAATTGACTTTGATGTCTGAGTCTCTAAGAAATGATGGACGCGTTTGGGTTCCAAAAATCAAAGGTGATAAAAGAAAAGCTATAGATATCCCTGAAGAAGAGCGCGACTATTTTCTCGAAAGAATCTACCCTTCTTTTGGAAATCTCGTTCCACGAGATGTAGCTTCTAGAAACGCTAAAAACATGAGTGATTCTGGTTTTGGAGTATCTGCTACTGGTAAAGCTGTTTACCTGGATTTTGCTGCGGCCATTAAACGTGACGGCGTTGAAAAAATTAAAGCCAAGTACGGAAACCTGTTTGATATGTATCAACGTATCACTGATGATAATCCTTATGAAACTCCAATGATGATCTACCCTGCTATTCACTACACCATGGGTGGTCTGTGGGTTGATTACAATTTAATGTCTAATATTCCAGGTCTCTTTGTTTTAGGAGAAGCTAACTTCTCTGACCATGGAGCCAATCGTCTTGGTGCTTCGGCTTTAATGCAAGGTTTAGCCGATGGGTATTTTGTTATCCCATATACAATCGGAAATTATTTTGCCACTGAGAAGTTTTCAAAAGTTGAAACAACTCACAATGAATTTGATAAAGCTCACACTGAATCAAAAGCAAAATACGACAAACTGCTTGCTATCAATGGGACAAAAACTGTTGATGAATACCACCGCGAACTTGGCCATGTGATGTGGGACAATGTTGGTATGGCCAGAAATGAAACTGGATTAATTGATGCCATTGCTAAGATTCAAGCAATACGCGCTGATTTTTGGAAAAATGTAAAGGTCACTGGATCAAATGTCGACGTTAATACTGAATTAGAAAAAGCTGGAAGAGTGGCTGACTTTTTAGAGCTAGGAGAGCTTATGGCCCTCGATGCACTTGAGAGAAAAGAGTCATGTGGTGGACACTTTAGAGAAGAGTCTCAAACTGAAGAAGGCGAAGCAAAACGCGACGACGAAAATTTCTGTCATGTTGCCGCTTGGGAATTCCAAGGGGACTCTAAACCACTTCGTCATATCGAAGAGCTAAGCTTTGAAAACGTAAAATTAACTCAAAGAAGTTATAAGTAAGGAGAGATTTATATGGGTGGAAATAGTACAGAAAAAATGTCTCTCAAACTAAAAGTATGGAGACAAAAAAATAACAAAGATAAAGGGGCAATGGTTGATTATACTGTCGACAATATTTCTCCCGATATGTCATTTCTTGAAATGATGGATACTCTTAATTCTAAACTCGTTAAAGAAAAAGGTGACTCTATAGCCTTTGACCACGACTGCCGCGAAGGCATTTGTGGGATGTGCTCGATGATGATCAATGGCCAGGCTCATGGGCCAGAAGCAGAAACGACAACATGTCAGCTGCACATGAGAAAATTTAAAGACGGCGACACTATTGTCGTTGAACCTTGGAGAGCAAAGGCTTTCCCAGTGCTAAAAGATTTAATGGTTGATCG
Organism: Bacteriovoracaceae bacterium; assembly: GCA_947448205.1. GTDB lineage: Bacteria > Bdellovibrionota > Bacteriovoracia > Bacteriovoracales > Bacteriovoracaceae > Bacteriovorax. The sequence goes on along the minus strand of CANFNL010000017.1, from coordinate 24,515 downwards.
CGGAGCCTTTGATCAAATCATGGCCGCTGGTGGATTTGTTAATATAAATACTGGAAACCCTCAGGATGCTAACGCGATTTTAATCGGACAAGAAAATGCTGAACTTGCTATGGATGCCGCAGCTTGTATCGGTTGTGGGGCGTGTGTAGCTAGCTGTAAAAATGCATCTGCCATGCTTTTTGTTTCTGCTAAAATTTCTCAACTGGCGCTATTGCCCCAAGGGGCAATTGAGTCAGAAGCCAGAACTCAAGCGATGGTTGAAAAAATGGATGAACTTGGCTTTGGAAACTGTACTAATGAAGCTGAGTGTGAAGCTCAATGCCCGAAAGGAATTAAAATAGAAAATATTGCTCGCATGAACCGCGAGTGGTTTAAAGGTGCCATTGGTTCTCGTAAATAAAATACTTTTTTCATACTTGGCTTTATACAATTCATAGGGCCAAGTATTTAGTTTTATCTAATACTACTTTAAATTGCTCATTTTTCTATAAAATCCTAAATGACAAAATGATCATTACAATACATAAGAATTCATGTAAAATTCTAGAAATTAATTAGGATTTATTTTTAGAAGATTATGTTTCTTTATTCAAAAACCATTGAAGCTTTTTTAGTTAGGATCAAGCAAGACACACGCAAAATTTTGCGGGAAGAAATGTCTTTAGATGTACAAAAAAGCCGAGTTCTCTTTCGAGGTATTCTCTATCCATTAAACATTGTCGTTTTTGAAGATCAAACTAGATTGGGATATTTTGATTCACGTTCATATGAATTAGGCTTATCAAAAAAATTATTATTTCAGGCTAAAGATGAAGTCATAAAAAATGTCATTCGACACGAACTGGCCCATTTTATGTGTTATCTTCTTTACGGCCCTCAAGTTCTTCACGGCGAAGAATTTCATCAAGTTTGTAAAAGTTTTGGATGGGACTCTTCGGTTTATGCAGCCTATGCTAATATTGAATTAGAAAATAGTAATGTCAAAACAGATATTGAAAAGACAAAAAAACTTTTAGAAAAACTAAAAAAACTATTAGCTCTTGGCTCTTCGGATAATATTCATGAAAAAGAACTTGCCACTCTTAAAGCCAATCAACTTTTGCTTGAACATAACCTGGATTTAAGTAAGTCTCAACAAGATGATGAAGGTTTTGAGGAAACGGTTTATGTTAAACGCGTTTTAAGCTCAAGCCGAAAAAGTGCTAAGCATACTGCTATCTATGAAATACTTAAAACTTTTTTTGTCTCTCCAGTTTTTAATCATGGCCGTGGTATTTTTTATTTAGAAGTGATTGGAGAATTAACTTCAGTTGAATTGGCAGACTATGTCGCTAATTTTTTAGACACTGAATTAGAAGTTCTTTGGAAACAAACCCAAAAAGAAAACCCCCATCTAAAAGGCTCAGCTAGTAAAAATTCATTTTTCAAAGGTGTCGCTAAAGGTTATGTCGAAAAAATTGAAAAACAAAAAAGATCTTTGGCAGCAGGCATGGATCTTATCGCCATTGAAAAGAATATACAGCGCCACCTGACATTGGTTTACCCTCGCATAGGTCATGCCAGCCTCTCCAGTGGACAATTTAATGGTGAAGCTCACAATGCGGGAATAAATAAGGGATTTAATCTCTCAATTAAGCCGGCCTTAAATCACAATGGCCCTGCAAAAAATCTACTCATATCTTGAGAATAAAATTCGGTGACATTAAATTCTTCAAATCGATACCACTGCCAATAAATTTTCTTTCAGCACCTAATACCAAACAATGACTTATCCAAGTATTTTTTGGTATGACTTCTGCAATCCTCAAAATTACAAAATCAAGAATTGATTTGATTTTCTAAAACTCACCATTTTATGAAAGTAGAGCTTCATGATGAAGCAGTATGCTCCTCCAATGGCGGAGGCTTTTGGTCTTCGCCGTTTTTTAAACTTGTTTTTGATCAGGACCAAAAATCCATTTGTGTTGTTGACCTATGACTCTGAAATATCCTCCAGATTCTTCGTTCCAAGCGAGTATATCTTTAAACCGATCCATTGGAAATTCTTCAAAATTATTAAAGCAAGGTGTAAGAACCCAAGGAAAATTCATAGACATATTTTCTTCAAATTTTTCAGCTGACACAGCTTTAAAAGCCTCTAAAGTAGAGACAAAATCTACTCTATCCGCAACGACCGCCTTCACCTGAAATTTGCCAGGATATTGAGCGATCAATTTAGCTATATTACGAAGTGGTGTCTTAACTCCAGTCGAGGGAGTTTTATAATCAAAACTGATAAAATCTACTAAATCAAAAATTTCATCAACCACTCTTGTGCCGGCCGCTTCTAGATTGATGTAGTATTTTTTGTCTTTAAGTCTTTTAACCAGCTCTAAAACGTGAGGAACATGACTTGGGTGTAGTGGATCACCCCCCGTTATTGAAACGTTTTTAATGGCGCCATTAAGGCCTTCTAAGTGTATTTGATTCATTACTGAGTCTATTGAGACTCCCATTTCTTCGCTAAAATCCCAGGTATCTTTCGAGTCGCAGTTTAAGCACCCAACGGCACAGCCCTGATAACGGACAAAAATTTGAGGCCTTCCCAAAAAGATGCCTTCTCCTTCGGTGGCGCGATAAATAGAATTAATCAGATGCTTTTTAGTCATTTTCTACCCTAAAATGTGTGCTCTTTTGGTCTTACTCGCCTTTGTCATGATCGTCAATTTAGGCCGTAAAATTTACAGAGTAGTTGACCATATAGAAAGGCTTCCTTTTTTAGAAAATTCTCTTTTCACTGACCTAAGTAATGCTAAAATCAATCTAATATGAAAACCTCTGATTTGTATTTGGATATTATGGCTAAATTAAAGGCCCATCAGCGTCCTTTGCTAAAACTCACTCCCGAGTTAATTGAGGAACTAAGCATTGATTGGCAAAAAGCTCTAAATGAACCAATTGATAAGCAAGGACTCTTAGAAATTCTCTGTATTCTCGATAATACCCAAAATACCAGCAACGCTTTTAATGAGTTGTTCATAATCACCTTTGAAAAATGCACTCATAGTGACCAACTTATTCACGCTCTCGCAGCTTCCCAAAAGCATTTGGTGGCGCAATCACTTAAATCAGGAGTGATGTTGCCACAAGCCTATTTTGATTGCTTAAAAAACCTTTTGAAAAATAAAAACCCTGAAGTAATCGAGTGGACTTTGAGAACGATTGAAGCCATGGGGCCATTATCGCTTAGATTAAAATTAGAAGTCAGGGCAGCTAAACCTGGGCTCACTAAATTTTTTAACCCCCATCAAAAATCTGCTGCTCAAATAATTGAGCTTTTAGAAAAGCAATGGGAGAGAATGCTTTTATGAAAAATATTAAAAATGCAAATGAAGCAGAGATTAGAAAATTCTTGCAAGAACAACACGACCCGCAATCGCAATTTGAAAAATTAAAAACATATAAAAACGCGGCAAATCTTCCTTTATTTTCTTCTGACTATCACGAAACTCACAAAGTAAATATAAAACCTGATAAGAGTGTTGCCCCAGCTAAATTTATCCCCGATCCTCTTAGTCCCAATGAATTTCGTGCTCATCCTATTACGATTAGGGCCATGCGCACTGAACTATTTATGGGAGGAGAAGATTTTGTAGATCTGGAATGCTTGCGCATTTGCGCTTCATGTAAGCACGAAGTTGACCTGCAATTCTGGCAGTTTTGCCCCTATTGCGAAGCTTCTCTAACGTAAAAATATTTTAAATTCTTTCATCCCTTTCTAAGATGTTAAGCTTTGTTAGATTTTAGTAATTTACTAGATTACTCTGCTATCTGTATTGTGAATTTCAACATTATTTGTAGTAGCTTTTTTACTAATGCTTGCCGCTGTTTAACTATTGATGGTGACAACAGACGAATTTTTAAAAAATTTTAAGGAGTAAGAATGACGAGAGAAAACGCATACCTCACTGACAAGCAAATCGCGGTTTTAAAAGAGCAATTAATTGCTGAAAAAGAACGAATCGCCAATAAAAAACTAGAAGAAGAAAAGTATCAACTCGATAGAAATGAACTTTCAGATCCTTTAGATGAAGCTAGTGTTAATACACAAACATCTCATGATATTCGCTTCATTAATCGCGAAAATTTTTACTTAAAAAAAATTAATAAATCTCTAGATAGTATTACTCGCGGAACTTATGGTCTTTGCGAAGAATGCGATGGAGAAATAAGTTTTGAGAGATTAAATGCAAGACTAACAGCTGAGCTTTGTATTGCTTGTAAAGAAGAAGCAGAACATGCTGAGAACAATAACTTTTACGATAAAAAATCAAAGTCATTAGGACGTGCCCTTCACGACACAGTAAGATAATTTTGGCGATTATTTTTCCTACCTGGGCATACTCGCCCACAGGATGCCGGTAATTGTTGTATTCGATAGACCGAATATAGTTTTTACCGGTAAAATTCTCAATCAACAAGTACCTTGGTAAATAGCTTTATCATTAAAACAAATCGTTCCAAGATTTTTATTTTGAAGAGGTTACTAATGCGAGAGCTAATTTACACTGTTGTTGAATCATTCTATGAGAGAGCGACCAAAGATATACTCATTGGTTATCACTTCGATAAATTTAGCTCGCCTGAGGTATTAGCGGCTCATTTAGAACGAATTACTTCATTTTGGGAAATGCAATTAACGGGATCGACTTCAAAGCCCTTAGAAGCCCCATTTCATCTGCTCTTTACTCATTTGCAGCTCAAAATAAAGCGCGGTGAACTTGGAAGATGGATAGTACTTTTTCATCAAACCCTGGATGATCTCGAAGCAAATGTTGAGCACCCAAATATAAAAGTTATGAATGACCTATGGAAGAAAAGAATTGCTTTATTTGAAGAGAGATTTAAAGCCCATCCTCAGATGTTTGGAGCTAGTTGAAATACTAGTGATGAGTTTCACTGTGAGCTTCTTCATGGCCTTCTTCTTTTTTAGGAACTCGCTGAATTTTTCGATTAGGATTTGCTGCTTTAAAAGTTTTAATAACATAATCTTCTAATATAGGCTCGCCTTCTACCCGGTCTAATAGCCAATTGCGGGTGTAGTATTGATTCAAGCGTTTTGCTTCATTCATTGCTTGAGTTGGAGAATCAAATTCAACGGCAAAAAACACCAATCGGTTGTATCTCATGGCCGTGCTATCTAATCGATTCACGCCTGGAGCATAGTCGGATAAATTGAGTGCATCTTCAGCTTTTTCATGACTTGGTTCTGCCTCGTGAGCGAGGGCCATAAATTCTAGCGCTGTGTACTTGGGCTCAGTAAGGGCTTGCTTCTTAGAGCACCCCATGCTTATCAGAGAAAACAATAAAGTAACTAAAAAAAAAATTTTCATATCTTCATTAACGACGAAGTCCAGCTTTTTTACTAGTGCCAAATTTTTTGCCACCCACTTTTCGCTCTTCTTTTCTTTTATATCTAGGAGTCGATGAGCTCTTAATTGTTTTAACATGCTTTTTTAGTATAGCTTTTTTCTTTTTAAAAGTAATTTTCTCTTTAAGCTCTGTAAGCTCTTTTTTCTTTTTATCAATCTTAGTAACCACTTTAGGTTGAGTTTTAGATTTAACAGCTGCAAATTTTGCTTCATCAAAAGTTGTTAAACGCATTGCACTTTGATTTTTGATGGCTTCATTAATACGAACAATGATATTGGCATCTTTTGGAGTTACTAGGTTATAAGCAAAACCTTCGGCATTCATTCTTCCGACTCGACCACAACGGTGAATATAGTAGACGGCCTCAAAAGGAAGATCAAAGTTCATCACCCAGATCAGATCATCAATATGCATTCCCCTAGCGGTAATATCGGTAGAAATAAGTACTCCCCCCTCCTTTAAAAAGCGGTCGTAATTTTTCTTGCGATCGCGGGCTTCCATTTCTCCATGGAGTGAGTGAAATTTAATTTTAGGAAATTTAGGTGCAAGCTCTAGTGATAAGCTATCGACAGTTTCATGCTTATTAACAAAAATAATCCCACGTCCTTTTGCCTGATTTTTTAAAAAGGCTTCAGTCATAGAAATTTTTTCTTTATCAGTTACATAAATATTAAAAGTTCTTACTGTTTGAGTAAGCTTATTTTTTTCTTCAGTGTTGTAATCAATAAATTCGATATCAGCAAAAACGGTTTTACAAAAATCAGCAAGACTTTCTGAATGAGTGGCACTAAAGAGCCCGACGTGAACAAGACTAGCATCAGTTGATCCGTAAATATTTACCAGATCTTTTCTAAAGCCCATATCAAGAAGCTGATCAGCTTCATCCATAATGAGATATTTTGTTTCTTTAAGATTTAATTCCTTTTTCTTTAAAGCAGAACTCAGTCGCCCAGGAGTGGCTATAAGCACATCGATATTATCGCGAGCTAAAAGATGGTTAGTTTTGGCGCCTTCCCCCCCGGCCAGTAGACGTATGCGCATTTTAGCGTGATGAGAAACCGACTTGAAAACTTTATGAAGCTGCAAGCCTAATTCTCTAGTTGGAGCTAAAATAACGGCACGAGGTTTTCCAAAAGCCGTTTTTTTATCAGCAACAGGAAAGTTAGCTTCATCTTCTTTTAAAAGTTCACAAATAGGTAGGGCAAAAGCTATGGTTTTCCCCGATCCGGTTTTCGCTACGACATTAACAGATTTTCCCTTAATAAAATCAGGGATGACCTGGGTCTGAATAGCTGTTGGTTTTTTCATTTTATGCTCTTCTAAGAAGGCTAAAACGGAAGGGTGAGAAAGGATTTTTTCAAAGCTCATGATATGAATCTCGCGATAGGCTAATGGTATTTTCCCTAGCCTATCACGAAAAATTCGTTATTAGAAGAATAAGCGTAGATCAACTGAGTGAAGGGCCGATAACTTAACATCTCCATCCATTGATTTCATTGGAGCCTTTAGGGAATACTCTAACTGAAGTAACCATAATTTTAAGCGCGGAGAGATAGTGAAGTATTGTTTATCGACCATTCCACGAAGTTGAAGGCCTAAGCGATCACCCCAAACATGGGCCCCAGCGTCTGCTCCCACGTACATACCGTCGGCAAAACCATATCCAGAGCGTTTATGAACCCCAAGAAATGGATTGAGCGATAAAACTGAAAATTTATACATCGCATCGGCATGAAGGCGAATTAATGGATCGTAGCCGTAAGTGTGATCTTTTGCCCCAGCGTCTTTTTCTTTAAGTTTTGAGAGTTTTATGTCTTCAACTGAAGTGAATACGCGGTAATTACTGTTTTGATAACCTAATCGGTAGTCTGTCTGAAGCGCCATCTCAGTATTTTTCTTATTTGGAAGCTCAATCTTAGATCCTTTGGCGATCATTTTATAACCAACACGTTGAAAAATATCTGTACGACTTAGGCCATAAAGATTCCAATTTCCAAAAAAATGCTCGCCGTAAGTATAATCATTATAAAAGCCAAAACGGCCATCAATTTTAGCGAATAGGAACATATCTGGGACAGTTGGGTCTGGGTAAAAGTATTTCCCCACATTCGCAAGACATAAAGCATTTGATATAGGATCAGTTAAACTACCACATATTGGCTGAAGTAAATCATCCCCAGCAGTATATGTATGAGCAAGGACTTGCGCTTTTAAATCTGCTGGTAATTGAAAATTAAATAAATCTAGAATAGCAGATGGAGTTAAAATATCCGTTCTGATTCCGATATTTGCACCAGCATCTGCCATTACCCTAATATTTGGTTGTACTTTTAGTTCACCAACTGAAAATCTAAAAACGGGAAAACCTAAAGCGACGTTTATTTTTACAGTTTGTTCTGTTTTATCATATTTAGTTAAGACTCTTTGTGCTTCTGTTAATTGGGCTGCAATTCCAGTAATCTTGCTAACATTGCTTATATCTTTAACTACATCTGTCACATTTTTATTTAAAGCAGCTCCAATATCTAAAAAGAAATCATGACCAATGGGTCTTAACATCTGTTCTGTTTTTAATTTATCATCGATGAGCTTATAGCGATCAGTGACATCATAAGAGTGAGCAATGGAAGTACCAAGCGATAGCACTGAGGCTACAGCAATGGCTTTAAAGTGTTTCATGTTTTCATCCTTCTGTGAGCTATTTAAGAGAGACATATCAATCCTATTTTAAGTCAAAAAATTGTAAAGAACTTTATACTTCAGTAATTCCTTCTGGAAAAAATTGGCTTAAAGAAATTGCGAAATCTTGAAATATTGATGACAATAATCAAATGACGAAAGAAAAATTTTTCCTTTTAACCATTACGATACCCGACCAACCCTCTCGTGAAATATTTGTAGCCGATGAAATTTTGGCAGGTCTTGATCCAAGAAATGATTTGATTCTTGTCGATCCATTAGTGCGGGCAAAACACTTTCATTTTTTCACTGAAACTGGCAATGGGGGAATTAAATATTTAAGTCTTCGCTACTTAGGAGTTGATGGAATAACCAAACTCAATGGTGTTTATCTTCAAAATAATAAAGTTTATCTCTTAGAAAATAATGATCGCATTAAAGTGGGAAGAATAGAAATAAGTACCTCATCTAAAACAATGACTGCTCCTGCCCTTCGACAAGTATCTGCCAATAAAGTGAATTTTAAATCGATTGCAATCAACTCCACCCATCGTCCACTAGCTCCAAAGATGGAGTATTTAAAAGTACCTGCTGAACTTCCGGTTTTAAAAAAACCAAAGCTCCAAGGCGAGCTCAGGCTAAAAAGCTTTAGTGATGGATTAAAGCTTATTCCCTTCAAGTTTTATGCTTTCCTTGTCAATGTAGTTCTAACTTTTTTTATACTTGCTTTTTTAATTCCGCATTTTGATTTTCTTGAAAAGGCTTTTGAGCTGCTTTTACCCATTTCCAATTTTTTAGTAGAAAACCTCTTCACCAAATACCCTGCTCTTTACCGCGGTCACACTCTTTCACTAATAGAATTTTTTATTTGTTACCATTTTTTCATGATCGCTTCGAGCTTAGTTTTTGCCATTACACCAGGCGAATTTTTAATAGGTCTTAGGCCCATAAGCCTTAACTCAAACTTTCTCTTACGTAGAATAAAAGGCTATTTCTATAATCTCATCAATGTCTTCACTTTACCTCTCATTCTTTTTGATATTCCCTGCTATCGCGGCCAGACGATTAAGGAGATTGTCACATTTACTCATAAAGAAATATCGATGTCTTTTCGTTCTAAAATTTCTCGAAAAATTATTATCCCAATGTTTTCGGTAGCGGCACTTTTATCCCCATTGGTACTCAAAGCTCCATTTAACACCCTAGTCTTTAAAGAAGTAGACTACTCTCCCAGCTTTATTAACGCTAACACCACGAATCTCTCAACATATTCACATTATTTCGGCATCACTATCGATACTGAAATCAGCAATAGCATAAAAATTCTTCCTGCTTTTGAAAAAAATAAATTAGGAATAACTCTTTATGATTTAAAAAATAATAAACAACTCATCATTAGTGAAATGGGCCGTCGCCCGCATAGTCAATCGCTCTTTAAGCTTCGTTATGCTAATCCTTTGGCAAGCTTTCATTTGTCAGATACCTTGCTAGATCAAGAAATACTAAAAAATGCTTTAATCGATAGTTTTAATTTAAAACACGATCAGTCTTTGCTCTCCAATTTGCTAGACTTAATTTTTAAAGCAGAACATTTAAATCATCTATCTCCTACCGATAGTATTTTCGTAAATCCCTTCGAAATGAAAAATCCCTTTGTAAAAATGACTTCAGGCAGCCACTTAAATGAACAAGTTCTTTTTTTTTACAATCCTAGAGAGACTATTGAGTTTAAAATTTATCTAAAAGGTGAATCTGAGCAAACTTCATTGCTGCCTGAAATATTCACAAAAAGTTTTTTATCGCCTGCTCGCTATTACCAAGGAACTTCAAACAAGTTAAAAGATCCACAAATTCTCGAAGTTCTTGAAGCTTTTGAGCTGGGAAATTACCAAACTCTTTTGACTTATTACATCAACGAGGCTAAAAAAAGCCAAGCAGACAAACTCACTGCTAGCAGTGTTCTTTGGAGAAACTTTTTAATCAATAATATTAATCAAACAAAGAACGCTTTAAGTGGTGATAAAAATAAAAATATTGAAAAGTCTTTCGATGATATAATCAAAACACTTTAATAGAAATAAATCCAAGAGACTAAGATGAGAATTCAAGATCAAGTTAAAGAGCACTTTCAATTCAAACTCGAGCATGTCGATAAACACTCTAAAGCTCGCGCCGGAATTATTACAACTCCACACGGAGAAATCCCTACTCCCGTGTTCATGCCCGTTGGAACTCACGGTGCTATAAAAGCGCTCCAGCCAAAAGTCTTAGAAGAGATGGATACCAAAATAATTCTCTCCAACACTTACCACCTTCATCTAACCCCTGGATCAGATCTAGTGAAAAAAGCTGGAGGTCTCCATAAATTTATGAATTGGCCTCGCCCTATTCTTACTGACTCCGGAGGATTTCAAGTCTTCTCACTTCAGAAAAAATCAATTAACGAAGAAGGGGCAGAATTTAAAGATCAAAAAGGTAGTAAAATTTTACTCTCTCCTGAAACATCTATCACCATACAACAAAATTTAGGCTCTGATATCATGATGGCCTTTGATGAATGTATTCCTTATCCCGCAACTCGCGAATACACTAAAAACTCTATGGATCGAACACATCGTTGGCTCGATCGTTGTATTGCTACATGGACTAATCCCAAGCAAGCACTCTTTGGAATTATTCAGGGATCAACTTATAACGATCTTAGAAAAGAGTGTATCGACGAGCTCGTTAAGCGAGATCTTCCAGGCTATGCCATTGGTGGAGTCTCTGTTGGTGAAGGGGCTGAGTGGATGGAGAAAATTATTTCATACGCTGCTCCTCTAATGCCTGTTGATAAACCTCGTTACGCCATGGGAATTGGAAATCCTGAAGATCTTATTATGCTTTGGGAAAATGGAATTGATATGAGTGACTGCATCATTCCAACAAAATTTGCTCGTGGTGGAACGCTCTTTACTTCACGTGGAAAACTTAGAATTCGCCATAGAAATTACCGCAGAGATTTTTATCCCATTGATCATAGTTGCAGCTGCTATACTTGCAAAAATTTCTCTCGTGCTTATATTAAACACCTCTTTGACTCCAATGAAATCTTAGGACAAGTATTGGCCACAACCCACAACATTGCTTTCTATAAGGGATTAGCTGAAAGTGCCAGAACTGCTATCTTAGAAGATCGTTTCTTAGATTTCAAAAAAGAGTTTTTTGCTAATTATAAAAAAGACACTGGAAATGATGACGATGGAAGTCATTCAGATGATTAAAACGTTCCAGGAGACTTTTGGGGAAGCATAGCTTCCCCAAAAGTCTCCTGGAACGTTTTAGAGTTTAGATTCGATCATTGCAGATAAGAGAACAGTGAGTTTTTCTAAGTCGGCATAAGATATATTGTGGAACATTGAAATTCGGAATTGATTTCTTCCTAATTTTCTATAGCCATCTATGCCGTAGACGACTTTTTTCTTTTCTAAGAATTTGATTACATCATCAACATTAACTTTTGAATCCACATCAATAGTTGCTACGGCAATTGATCTGAATTCATTTTCTTCGATGAAGCAAGAAAGATACGGCTTTGATTCTGCCCAACCATAAAGTAGATCAGCTTTCTTTTGGGCGAGAGCTTGGACTTCAGCATAACCAATTTGATTCATGCGCTTAACTTGCTCGTTCATGATGAAAATTGTAGCTAGCGCTGGAGTGTTATAGGTTTGATTGGCTTCACCATTGGTAATTGCATTTGTCCAATTCATAATGTCGGGAACATAACGAGATTTATCAGCTGCAATTTTTTTTGCACGAGCAAGGGCTTTTGGAGACATTATGGCCACCCAAAGTCCTCCATCGCTTGCAAAAACTTTTTGGGGAGAAAAGAAATAAATATCGGTTTTAGAAATATCACAAGGGCATTGACCACCACCAGAAGTTGCATCTACAGCTAAAATAGTATTAGCATCAACTGTGGGCAAACTTGATAATTGCACACCGGTAGATGTTTCATTTAAAGTCACAGCTATTAAATCAGATCCAGCAACGGCTTTACCATTAATACCTTTTCCAAAGGCAACTGAGACTTGCTCAGTTTCAATCCAAGGAATGAGCTTAGAAGATTTAAACCATTTTTCAGAAAACTCACCACAAGTAAAATGAGTAGCTCTCTTTTCAACTATACCAAGAGCAATCATATCAAATAAGAGCGTTGCTCCGCCATTACCTAAAACCACTAAGTAGTCTGAGGGAACCTGAAAATACTTCATTAAGCCGTCTTGAAGTTCTTTAACTACATTTTTTACAGCAGGCTTTCTATGGCTTGTTCCCATAAAGTGCATACCTGTCTTAGCCAGTGATTCTAAAAATTCAACTGGTACAAGCGAGGGACCCGAGCCAAAACGTGGATCACTTGGAATAAGATTTTGGGGAATTTCAAAAGTATCAAACATAAGCCTTCCTTGTATTTAAAACAAAAAGTTTTTTGAATTAACATTGCCATATTATCAAAGCTTTTAGAATATTACTAAACGAATATGAAAATTTCAAAATTCTTGATTGTTTCACTTTGTTTTATAGCTTTTGCTTTTGCAAACTCCGCTCATGCCTATGATGCCACTTTTTCATTGGGGAATCTCTGTGAGTACGTTGGCAAAATTCAAACTGATGAATTAGGTTCAAAAAATCTTTGCAGTGCTAACCCCTATCTTGCCGCTTCCCTGGATTATTCATTCACCTCAGAATTATTAATCTCACCTGAAATTGGCTTCACCATTCCCAAATCAGGAAGAGATGAAACCATCAATGAGATGTCCATAACATTTCTGCTCAATACGAAGTACAAATTCTCTGCATTTCATTTAATTGGAGGAGCAGGACTTTTTTTTACACGCCTATCAGTTGGCGGTGGATCTGAAGTGCTCAATAATGGCGCAAGCACAACTACTTTTCCGCTGCCAGAAGGCACAATTTATTCGCGCAACTTAATTATAAACTTAGGCCTTGGCGCCGATTTTTTGCAAGACTATAGCGCCGATATTCATACCTATATTTTTAATCTATTCACTAAAGAAGAAAGGGCATTCTCTATCGCCATAAATGGAACATATCATTTTGGGGAATTCTAATGAAAATCACTTTTATTTTCTATTTAATATTTTGTTTTAACTTCAGCGCCATGGCGTTCACCTTAAATAACAGTGAAGCCATTACTTTTGCTCAAGATGAAGTGAGTGTGAATGTGGCCCGTGGCAATTGTAGTCATATTGGAATGAATGAAAGTGAAATTTTACGCATTGTCGCCGATGCCGTTGACCAGTACTGGAACAGAGTTCCTACCTCACGCTTAAAACTTCGCGCCGGCAGTGTCTTGGATCTCTCAACGACTGATTATAGCAACGGCTCAATCTGCTTGAGCGGAACTGCTTGCGAGCCCAATCCTGACTTAGCAGTATCAAATGGCGTATTGATTACGTGCAATCATCTAGCAGCAAATTTTTCTAGTAGCGGAGTTTTGGCGGTCACTGTGCCAAATAATATAAGCGGCAAAACAATTATTGGATCATTGATAATGATCAATGATCAATCTGCTAATCCATTTGTCTCTAAATCAAGAGATGAAAAAATTGCGATTATTGCCCATGAATTAGGCCACTCCTTTGGACTTGGTCATAGCAAAGTGACAGATTCCTTAATGTATTATTCAACAGTAAAAATGCGTACTAGTTTGGGTTATGATGATTTCAGGGGAATCACTTACCTCTATCCCAAAGAGCAACCAATCACATGTGGAACTATTCAAGATCAAAGTCTTGGGCCAAACAACTTGTTATTGAATTGGCTGGGCTTATTAATTGGATTATTTATAATGATTTTTTTAAATTATCAATTGCGGTACTTGAAGCTACGACCGCGTTTTTGACATTCTCGCTCGTATTGTTCCAGCCAGTCAATTTCTTGACTTGTCAATAAACTCTCATCGATTAAATCAAAATCAAAACCAACAAAGACTAATGGTCTAAAACAAAGCATGCCGGCGATAGTAGGATGTTTTTCCACGGCCGCAACATTCTCCAAGCGAACGCCACCGAATCCAGGAATATAAATTCCAGGCTCAATTGATCCCACGGTATGCTCTTTAAGTGGAACACTTGAAGTTGTCGATAAACGGTATCCACCCTCATGGACGTTAATTCCAACTCCATGCCCGGTGCCATGATTGTAGTTTAACCCATATTTAAAAACGGGCTGACGAGCTAGTCCATCAATTAAGCTTCCCCAACTGCCTTCAGGAAAGACAGCATTTTGAGTGTGCAAAATAGACTTTAAAACTGTGGTATAAATTTCTTTCTGACGAGCACTGGCCGTACCGCCAGATAAAAATGAGCGAGTCGTATCGGTAGCGTATCCCGATTCAAAATAACCACCAGAATCTAATAGTACAAATTCATCAGCTTTAAATTCCACTTCTGCACTTGGGCTTGAAAAGTGAATTATAGATGAATTTGATCCAAAGGCGGCAATTGTTTTAAAACTTTGCTCTAGTGCCCCTTTGCTTTTATAAAACTCATTAGTCTTGTTATAAAAATCAAGCTCTGTAATCTTTTTATTATTTTTAACCTGCTCTTTAGTCCAACAGATTGTTTCGAATATGGCCTGATCTCCTCGGTCAAATGATGAGAGCATCGATGCTAGTTCTACCGGATTTTTAAAAGCATGAAATGGTACAAGACCTTCAGAACGATTTATTAATTTCGATTCGCCAAAATGATTTTTTAATTTTTGAAAATCAGCTGCATTTAAAGACTTATCAGAGTAATACACTTTTTCAAATTTATACTCTGATTCCCCCATTAATTTTTTAAAGCTCGATTCATAAAAATGAACTTGATCTAAAAAAACTTCAAGCTTGCAGAATTGCCCTAGAGAAACTTCTACTTCTAAATTGCTTATATCCCCTTCTAAATTTTCCATTAATAAATAAACACGCTCTGAAGTCGCGAGTGCTTTGGCCCGAAAGGTGCTCTGGTAAGGCATTTCAAAACGACGTAAATTAGTTATCCAAGCAATAGAATCAAGGGCCGATATAAAAAAGGCTTCACCTGGTTTTAAAATCCGTTGGCATTTTGAAAGAGTTGACTCGCCCACCAAATTAAGGGGTAATTCTAAAATAGTTTTATTAAAATTCATTTCTTGAAACGAAATAATGTTTGCCAGTTCAGCATTATTAAAAGATCTCACTTTGGTGATCGCTTCAAAATCTTTGTACAAAGACAAATCGATTCGGTCTCCTTCAACTCCTAAATGTTTTAATCCACGCTCTGAAATCATCGATTTCATAGCACCTTGAATAGAGACACCATAAGGACATTTGATGACTTCAACTAAATCAGTGGAAACTTCCAGATCTGCTTGTTCATAATAGCGGCCATCCACAAACAAAATCGCTCGTCCATTTAGAGGAACGACAACTTCAGCAGTTGAGCCGGTAAAATTTGTCACATAGTAGCGGTGGCAATCAGGTAGAGGTACATATTCATTAAGGAAGATGTCGTAGGTGGAGACATAAAACGAGTCCAATTTATTAAATCTTAAGAAGCTCTTGAGTTTTTCTATGTTTTTTTGAATCTCTTGAGTAGATAAAAATTTCTCTTTCGCCATAATCTAAACCTTTTTATTAATGATTTCTGAGTTAATGCCGATACAGGCGAAGGTATAATAACCTAAGATAGAGAGTATATGAAACCAAAATTGCATCCTGTCTACATAATTGTTGGCCTCTTCTTATTTAAAGTAGGGATCATCGACAATTTTAGGAATTTTAATCACCATACAGCTGATCGCTATTTAGCGAGCCAAGTAGTTGCCGATAAACGACCGCCGATTCGTTAGTCCTAAGGAATGCTCTGCAAGAGCCTTATAAAACACTCTCCGCGATGAGCATAATTATTGAACTGATCAAAGGAGGGAAACCCCGGCGAAAAGAGCAAAATTCCAACATCATCGATTTTATTATCTTTAATTGACTCTCTCAAATCAGCAACACTAGCCTCAAGATTATCAGATAACTTATAAGGAATTTCTCCTTTTATTTCAGCTTCAATCTCTTGCGCCATTTCACCAATTAAATAAATCAAAGTAATTTTTTCTTTGAAAAAATCCAAGTACGGTTTTATTGAATCGCCATGACCTCTTTTTTTACCGCCCAAAATCAGATAGAGTTTTTTATTAGTCTCCTCCATCGCCTTGACTGCTGTTATAGTAGCGTCCCAGTTAGTACTTTTAGCGTCATTGTAAGCAGTAAAATGAGAAAGCCCTATGAGATGATCGACATATTCAATGCGGTGATGAACTCCTAAGAAAATATCGATAGATTTTTGAATAGAGGCAGGCGCTAAATTAATTTCTTGAGCAACCAATAAGATAAAATTCAAATTCACTTTATTGTGAATACCAGGCAATTTAAATTTTGATAAATCATAAGAGCATTCAGGTTTTTGAGTATTGACAGATTTTTTTCTAGAAATTATTCCTTGAGCCCATTGGTTAACAAAGGAAAAGTCTTCCGGATAAATGAGCAGATCTTCATTTGTGAAATGATTCGTGATATGAAACTTGGCACGTCCATAATCTTCAATATCACTATAGCGCTCACCATGGTTTTGATAGAGATTAAGTATCACTGCGATATTAACGTGAAATCGATCGATACTTTCAAGTTGAAAACTTGAGAGCTCTAAGAGAATATAATCGACTTCCTTATTTCCAGAAAAAACCTCATAAGCATAATCACAAAAAGGAATACCAATATTCCCCCCCACAAATACTTTTTTGTTATCCAAACGGATCATCTCACCTAAAAAAGTTGTGGTCGTCGTTTTTCCGTTAGTTCCAGTAATTCCGATAATTGGTTTTAATTTATTTATCGATTCCAAATAGCGATAAGCCAGCTCTATTTCTCCCCAAATGGGCACTCCTCGCTTAAGTAATGGAGCTAAGAGAGGGTGATCGCGAGGAATTCCAGGAGACAAAATTACTAAATCGATCTTCTCTAAAACTGAGATCAATTTTGGATCAAGTTCATCATAACAAGATTCCAGTGGGAGAAAATCAAGCACACCAGGTATTTTTGCCCATGTCAGCGGATTTTTACCATTGAGAGCGATAATATTGGTTTTTAATGCATGAAGTAGTCTAAGGGCCGATATCCCAGAGACTCCCATACCAAAGACAGCGATACTTTTATTTTGCAAACTATTTTTAAAATCATTCATGAATGATATTGTCCTCCTATGGATCTTAAAAGTCAGGCCCAACAGATTAGAGATTTTATCAAGAGCTACACAAAAATGTGGAGCGAAGAAATCATGAATGAATACCCTCAATCCATTCTCAATTATCCAAGCGAGTGGATTGAACTCCTCACAGCTCTAAGCCCAGATGAACTTTTCGCTGTCGATAGTAAAATAATTGTTGATAAAATAAAAGGATCTGATTTTGCTCAATTCATGCAGAAGGCAAAAGAGCTTTCAAGCTTGCCAGAAATTTTAGATACAACTGACATCCAACTCGAAGATTGGGCCTATAACGGTGTCAAAAAGAAGAAAAAACACGAGATTCAAAAAATTGCTTCTATCTTAAAAAAAATAAAAACTGATACTCAATTCTCTCATGTTATCGACATTGGTGGTGGAGTTGGACATCTCTCTCGCATACTTTCTCACTATCACTCCATCCCTACTTACTGCATAGATCGCAATGCCGACTTTCAAAAAATTGGACGAGAGCGTTTGCTTAAATATAGAAAAATGAAAGACAGCTGTGATGTCAGCTTTGTTAATATGAATTTTGGAGATGAAAAAAAAACGCAAGCAGATAAATCTGCTGAAACGCTGAAGTCTATCTTTACCCCAGAGGCATTCACTCTAGGACTGCACACTTGTGGTTCACTGGCAAATATCTTGATTCAAAAATCACTAGAGAATAAAACTGCAGGTCTACTCAGTTTTGGCTGTTGTTATCACGGCCTAAATCCTAATAAGGATTTTCCACTCTCTAGCTATTATAAAGACTCAATGTATCCTCGATTTACTCTCTATGGGCTTACTCTCGCCACACGCTCTCACTCGGCCATGTCGCCTGCTGATTATAAAACAAAAGAGCAAGTAAAAAAATATCGATACGCCCTTCATTTATTTCTCATGAAGTATTTTAAAGAGAGAGATTTTAGCTCAGTTGGTGAATGCAATATTAAAATGTATTGGGGACCATTTGCTAAATATATAAGAAGTAAACTTTTGGAATTGAGCATAGATCATGATTTTAGCGATGAGTTTTTTAATTTATTTTATGAAAATCAAGAGTTGCAAAAAGAATTACGAGCCATGTGGTTGTGTAATATTATCAGGTGGCAATTAGGCAGGGTTTTAGAAGTTTATCTCTTATTAGATCGGGCAATCTATCTTGGCGAAAAAGGTTATCGAGTAAAAATCGAGCAATACTTTAGAGAAACAATTTCTCCACGCAATATCGGAATCCTAGCACAAAAAAATATTCAGACCAAACAAGTAAGCCTCCCTTAGGAGGCTTACTTGTTTGAGCGTTTATCTCAAAAAGAGCATATCGTAATATTTTGGCAGAGTATAAAATTGGTTTGGAACTAACTCTTCAAGCTCATTGCAAATAGTTGCCATAGTTGTACTAACTGACATTAATTCAGCTGCAATTTTTTCAGCGTATTTTTGATGATCACTGTGATCCCCAGCAAGTTCTTTATGAAGATTTTGGGATAAGGAATGAATCTCATCTATTTTCGTACTGACTTTTTTGAAAGCATCCATTTCAAATTGCGAAGATACTCCAATAGTAATTTGATTTTTAATGACTTTTGCTAAAACATTCTTGTATTCAAGACATGAAGGGATGACAAATTGATGAATCATATCGATCATGGTTTCTAATTCAATTTGTCTAATTTTTATATAGCGCTCAAGGAGAATATTATAACGAGTATCGATTTCTTCCGCCTGAAAAATTCCAAGATTGACCAAGAAATCATAAACCCCTTTTTCGGTCATAGTTTTAAGGGCTTCTGGAGTCGTACGAAGATTTGGCAGACCTCTTTTTTTGGCCTCTTCAACCCACTCTTTTGAATAACCATCGCCATTGAAAATAGCTTGGTGAGATTCCGATATTAATTTTTTTGTCAGACTCATTAAGGACTGATCAATACTTTGTCCGCGCAGAAGCTCTGCTTCTAAGTAAGCATTTGATTCAAACATAACTTCAGTGACGGCAGCATTGAGAATAGTCATTGGGAAACCAATAGCATGACTAGATCCAACTGCTCTGAATTCAAACTTATTTCCAGTGAACGCAAAGGGAGAAGTTCGATTTCGATCAGTATTGTCTTTTAATAAATGGGCAAGCTGATTAGTTCCAAGATCAATAACCTTATTTTGAGTTGGAGAAAATGTTTGATCTGTAGCTATGGAGTGAAAAATATTTCCCAATGTATCGCCGAGATAAGCTGAAATAATACTTGGAGGTGCTTCGTTAGCCCCCAAACGATGATCGTTACCTGCTCCCGAAATGGCCATACGAAGTGGCTTAGCATGACGATGGAGCGCCTTAACAATCATTGCGATTGTTGCTAAAAATCTTAAGTTAGATTGTGGTTCATTACCTGGCTCTAGAAGATTAAGTCCAGTGTTATCACTCATTGACCAGTTAACATGTTTTCCCGACCCATTAATGCCAGCAAATGGTTTTTCATGTAACAAAATCATCATTTCATGTTTTTCAGCGACTCTCTTCATAGTTGTCATGACCATTTGATTATTATCAGAAGCCACGTTAGCTTCTGTAAATATTGGCGCCATTTCAAATTGTCCCGGAGCCACTTCGTTATGACGAGTTTTAGAAGGAATTCCCAAACGATGAAGTTCATAATCTAGCTCTTGCATAAATGCTAAAACACGATCGGGAATTAATCCAAAATAATGATCTTCTAATTGTTGGTTACGAGTTGAAAGGGCCCCAAATAAAGTTCGCCCTGTCATAACCAAATCTGGACGAGCAAAATAGAAGGCTTTATCAATTAAAAAATATTCTTGTTCTGCTCCACAAGTCACCATGACAGAAGTTGCCTCTGTGTGACCCGCTAGTTGTAAAAACTTAGTGGCAGCAATACTTAATTTTGAAATTGAACGAAGCAGTGGGGTTTTGATATCGAGAGCGTCTCCATTATAAGAGACGAAAGCAGTGGGAATACAAAGTGTGCGGCCATTAATAGCTTCAATTAAAAACATTGGACTAGTTAAATCCCAAGTGGTGTATCCACGAGCTTCAAAGGTTGATCGAGATCCTCCGTTGGGAAATGAAGAGGCATCTGGCTCCCCTTGCATTAACTGAGTTGCCGATAAACGCTCTATTGGTTTACCATCTTTGCTTAGTTGAAAAAATGCATCGTGCTTTTCCGCTGTCCCGCCAGTTAAAGGTTGAAACCAATGACAAAAATGAGTGGCTCCATTTTTAACTGCCCAAGCAGTGACAGCTTTAGCGACAGCTTCTGCATGTTCTTTTTTAATTCCAAGACCGTTATCTATGGCCTGTACAATTTCTTTTTTTGTGGCATCTGATATATCTTCTGAAGTTTTAAAATCAAAAGTGAGTTCACCGAAGTAATCACTTACTTTTTTAATTAAACCGCGATTGTCTTTTGGAATTTCAAAATGTCTTGGGGTTCTTGAAGTGGCCCGTGTTCTTAATCCAGTAACAGAATCTCTAAGCTCGCTCGTCATTAGGTCCTCCTATGAATCTTTTTCAAGACTATTATAGGAAGGACTTAACAATTATTAAAGACTTATCTCAATTTCTTAGAGTGTTTTTAAACACATTAAAGTTATCAGCATGAAAAAAAGGAGAATAGTCCCCAGTGTTGCCTGCATTTCTTCTGGCAGCATCTCTTTGTCCTTGGTTTTATGAATTTATCGCCTCTTTATGACAAATTTTTTCAAACTCAGCAATAAATTTATCCAAATTGACTCATTGAGCAAATTTATAAACTTGGATGAAAGACACTTTCGGCCAATTTTTTGTCTATAGCAACGATAGCCTTAAGTTTAGCGGGAACTATACCCACGTTAATTGAGATATTTAAAATCATCGAAAGCCTTGCCACTGTTAACTGATAAGTTTCATTGACTCTTAAAAATTTAGTATAGTCATTAAAGCGATCTTTGAGCAAACGCATCCCATTTATAGCAATTATCTCATCTCCTGCATTTAAGCCTGCTTTATAGGCAGGACCATCGAGAACAATACTTTTTATAATGACTCGATCGGCAGTAAAATCAACATCAATTCCCAACCATGGTGTTTCAAATTTTTCCCATTCAAATTTTAATCCTGCTTTTTTACAAAGAGTTTCCAGGTCAATATCTTGGGTAGTAGAAGTCATCAGTTCAAACTTTGAAAGAATATCACTTCCACCAACTTCCTCTACCATTTTATAAACTTGAGAGGATGTTAAACCTCTTTGGGGATTTTCTTGATAGTCTCGCCAAAGTAAATTGAGTAAATCATTTATACTTTTCTTTTTTTCGGCCAGCATAATATTAAGAGCAAAAAAGACTATTCCCCCTTTGAGGTAATAACTAATGCTAGAGTTGTTGGAATTTTCATCGGGACGATAAAGTTTTATCCAAGCATTGTAAGAAGAATCATCGAGGGAATGAAATTTTTTACCCGGTATAGAATAGTAACGGTTGAGATTTTCTTTTTGCATATCTAAGTACTCTTCAAGAGAAATGAGTCCCATGCGATATATAAAAAGTTCATCCATTAAAGAAGTTAAGCCTTCTGCTAGCCATAATAATTTTGTATTGGCTTCTTTAAGGTAGTTAAATGGTCCCAACTCTAATGGCCTAATTCTCTTTACATTCCAAGTGTGAAAATATTCGTGACAAACAAGTGCGAGATAATTGATATAGCCTTTGCGGTTAGTCAGTTGAGTGGGACAATAATGAAGGGCCGTGGAATTGGCGTGTTCTAATCCTCCATAGAGACCTGGAGAGAAGTGATTTATGAAGCTGTATCGCTCATAAGGAAGAGCTCCAAAAAATCCAGCAAGATGTTCCACAATTTTTTTGGTATCAGCTTTAATATTTTCATTATGAGGCAATTGCATTCCGTAAAACGCCAAATGGTGATCAACTCCCATCACTTGAAAACCATCAGTCTCATGGCAACCAATTTCAATTGGCGAGTCAATAAGTTCATCATAATTAGAGGCCCCATAAAGAAAAATTTCACGCTTCGTAGAAATATCTTTTAGCCCACTCGTAAGCCGAGACCAACTTGGAGGAAAAATGAGTTCAATCGTTGGATAATTCATCTGATGATCTAGCACACCCATAAGGAGTGTTGGTAGGTGTAAAAAAGCATGAGAGTCATCGACATGTGAGGTTCTTACGGTGAGTTCATGACAATAAACAGAATATGACAATGTAAATGAATCAACATCAATAGTGTTCTTTAATTCACTTTTATCCCAATCTATTCGAAAAACAGAGGTCTCTGTTTGTTCCAGCGATAAGCGCTCACCATTTTTTGTTTGGGCGACTAATAAGGACAAATGACGTGAGTATTCGCGCATTAAATAGGAACCTGGACTCCATCTTGGGAGAAAAAAGTCCAGATATTTTTCATGACTTTCTTTTTTTCCTTCAATTTGGACTCGTACTTGGTGCGTCGAAGGGTTCTCAATAATTAACTTAAAGCACAATTGCATAAAAATTCCTTTTTTGACTTGTAAAATCTTTTTTGGTTGGATAGTACTCGGAAGCAACAATAACACTATCGTAATATTTTCGCATGGGAATTTCACATGGGATTTAAACAAAACAAAGTCGACAAAGAATTGGTTACTCCACCAGTTATTATGTTTACAGAACGCGCCTTCTCTCAACTTAAACTCATTATAGAAAATGACTTTACTCTAGCAGGAAAATATTTTCGTATTGTCGTCTCAGGTAAGGGCTGTGAAGGATTTACTTACGCTGCAGGGTTTACAGATCTTAACGATGATGATTTTCAGGTACGCATCGCCAATGTGGAAGAAGAAATATACGTTGTTGTCGATCCATTCGCTGCTTTTTATTTGCAAGAGGCTTCAGTAGATTTTGTGCAAGACTTTAATCTCGATGCGGAAGGATTTGTCATCGTCAATCATGCTCAAGGTGAGTATAAAGGTAAGTTTTGGAGATCGGCACCAGAGAAGACTCCTCCAGTGAAAACTGAGGCCAATAATGGTTGATTTTCGCTATCTAAAAGCTTTTATGCTAACAGCGAAATATTCAAGTTTCTCAAAAGCGGCAGAAGAACTAAATATTGCTCAATCTGCAGTTAGTCGCCAAATTAAACTCTTAGAAGATTCATTACAAGAAGAACTCATAATAAGATCTTCAAAAAAGGTTATACTCTCGGAAAAAGGCAAACAACTTTATCAGGCATCACTGAGCTTTGAAAAAACGTCTTTGCATATTTTTGAACGCGAAGATCGCTTGCCACTATCAATTGGAATTTTGGAAGGACTTCTCAAAACGTGGTTTACTCCACTTCTTGCCGAATACTTAAAAACTGAGCAAAGAGATGTAACTGTTCATGTTGCAGATATTTTAGAATTAAGACAAGGCATAGAGGATAGTCGTTATGATATTATTTTTGGGCTTGAAAATATACAGTCTGAGCTAGTAACTTCATTAAAACTCTTTGAAGAGAAACTAGTACTTATTTCAAAGAATGAAATAAACAGAAAAAAACTACATGATTATCGCTGGATTGTTTTCTCCAATAACGATTACCTCTTTAAACTAAGTAAAAACAAAAGCCGTTCTATCGTCATGGTAGACTCCTTCGATTCTATTATCTCTTTGGTTAAAAATGATATGGGAGTGGCCATTATTCCTGATCATCTCATAAAAAAAGAAGACAATCTTAAGATTCAAGAAATTTCTGGATTATCTTCCTCTCAAATTTTTCTTTCAACATTAAACTTTAAAAAGATGCCAGTGCGAATTCAATCATTGGTTAACATAGTAAAGAAAAAATAATTTCCATCATTCAACTGAGTAAAGCAAATTATCTGTCATGTTTTCATATTTTAGTGTGAATTTTATTTTTTCACCATCAGCTTTCATATTAAAATCTATTATTGAATTTGTCTTTTTAAAATCACTTTGACTAAAGCTATTTGGACTCGAACTAAAAGAGATCTCGGTAAGCAGTTCGTTTTCAACTCCAGAACTTAAAATCAAATTTATTTTATCGCCATTTTTAAGATTTTCAATATTTTTTAAGCAAGCAAAAATAGAGTTAATAAATTTGCGATTAGGAAGCAAAAAATCGAGCGGAATTTTAGAATCTAATGAAAAAAC
>CANFNL010000016.1 GCA_947448205.1 Bacteriovoracaceae bacterium | reverse complement strand
TGACCTTGTCCAAAAATCACTTAACGTTATCGAAGAACGACTTAACCGCCTTGATATTCAGATTGAACTTCGTCCAGAGTTAACAGGTAAAACATCGCAATTTGGCTCGCTTGAAGAGTTAATCGATTTAACTAAATCTGTATCATCATGTAGCCCATGCATGGACTTCTCACATTTATTTGCTCGAACTAACGAATACAATACTTATGAAGAATTTTGTACTGTCCTTGGTAAGTTAAAAGAAGAGCTCGATCCAAACGCTCTTCAAAATATGCATATCCATATTTCTGGAATTAGTTCTAACTCTAAAGGAGACTTGAAGCACCTCAACCTTGAAGATTCTGATTTTAACTGGCGTGAATTACTGCGAGCACTTAAGACTTTCGATTGTCGTGGGTATGTTATTTGCAACAGCCCTAACCTTGAAAAAGATGCTAAAATGATGAAAGATTTCTACGCTACATTGTAATAATTTTGATTTTTAAACTTAAAAGGCAGCCTAAGAGAATTTTCATCTACGCTGCCTTATTCTCAGCTACGGCAACGATTTTCTTTTCAAAGTAATTCTTCATCCAATTAAAGTGCTCTCTTGATTCAAGCTCTGGTACAAAAACCAATTGTACGTCTTCATTTTCTCTAAAAAGTGCAATACTCCAGTAGCTGCCAGATACCTCTGAAAATATATCAAGAAGTGAGTCTTGATCCTCTGAAGGATCTAGGCAAATCAAATTCACTTTATCGATCTCGGCAAAAATTGACCAATTTGAAGGAAAGTCTAATATAAATTCGTTTATTATTAATCTGTAGCACTTAGTAATGCTTGAAAGAGTAAGACTTTTACAAGTTAAAAGGTGTTGGCCTAGATAATCTTTTAATGAGAGGTGATCAACTTGATTTAATCTCTTTTCAAAGTAATTTCTTAGATCAAAAACATTTTCAGACTGATCTTTTTCCAAAGGCTCAGTATAGGTTTCCTCAATAAGTCTGGACATGAATGTGTCATCATTGCTCATAAATTCAATATCGGATAGCTCTGATGATAATTTAAAGATTAACCTAAAATTCCTCTCTCTAGGCAAACTTTATATAGCTCCGTCCAGGAAAATCGATTCTCAAGGCCATGACTGAGCATTAAACCGATTCCTCTATCATACGAGGAAACCAGTCTGGCTTTTTGTTTAAAGCTTACTCCCTCATAAATTGACTCTAATAAATAGTGCTTTTTTAAATTCAAATCTACACCATCCACTGTAGGCAACAACAGAAAGCAGCTTTCTTCATCTAAATTTGTAACCACGGTGTCGATAGATTTTGTCTCATCACTTTCATTAATAATTCTAGCCTTAAGAACAAATCGAGATTCTTTTTCAAGGTCTAGGCTTGAAAAACGAGGATTGAATGAAGCTAAACTTACTTCTAACTCCCAAGAAATAAAAAAATAAAAGGCAAATAAGAGGTATATAAAATTCAAGATGAGCGTTAGCTTGTTAAAACTGTTGGAAAGTAAAATAAAGTTTTTCCCGACAATTAAAGTCAGACAAAACATTAGAAAATATTTTGAATATTTTTTTATATTCATAACCATGTGCCAAGTAATCATCGTCACTAGCAAAATCAAATAATGCTCAATAAAAAACGATCGAAAGCTCAGAGTTGTAAAAAGCGAACGTCCCTGAGACAAAGAGTAGATTGAATGTAAATAAATCATTGAAAGAATCAAGAATATGATTAAATTGCGATGGCCATAATTTCTTTTTAGGATTTTCATGCCTATATGCTCAAATTAGTAAAAGCTTTGCTAAGATAATCTAATGATACCATATTTGGAGATTAATTCACTTTGTATTTCTTGCGATAATTGCAAATTAATTTGTCCAGAAAACTCTGTACTTAAAAATGGTGCCAATTACGTAATCGAAACTTGGTCATGCACGCTTTGCAATGCCTGCATTGAAGTATGCCCGGTTGACTGTATAAAGCTCGTCACAATCGAGAATAAAAATAAAAAAATTTAAATTTTCTGAAACTGACCTCTTAAGTGAATTGAATTAGGAAGAAATGATCCAAGATTATCTAAATCAATTGATTTATTTTTTAAATCTACAAATGACTCAATCTCATTTTTAATTTCTATCTCACTTTTAAGAAATTTTTGCATGGGTCCACTTAAAGTTAAATCTTCAGATAACTTAAAAATATTTTTTACATAATTTTCAGCTGTACCAAAATCCCAATAATCAAATGTATCAGGAACTACAAATTCAATCCTCTCACTTTGAAATTCGGCAACTGATTCAAAAAATTTTGATTTACCCGGAACAGGCCGAAGTCCATTCAGGTTTATAACCCCCAGGCCTGAATAAGTTATATAATCTTGCATGTTTTTTTCATTCTTTTTAATTTCAACAAGTCGTCCATCTTTTAAAACTGTTTCGTTATACCCAGCATTTGACTCAACCTTTATACCAAACAAAACTGCCCTAGATGTTTTAATTAGTTGAAGGGCATTTTCCCAGTACATTTTATCGAAAAAAAGAAACTGATCACCATTGAGTAGCAGTAATTCACCTTTATAATTTACATCAGCCTTTTCTGCTAAGTTGTGAATTGCTCCGCCAGAATCTAAGAGTTCTATCTCGTGCAGCAGGGTAACATTGTCTAGAAGTTTTTGCTTCCTTAGGTGCTCTTTAATTTCACCATGAAGAAAATGAGTATTAATATAAATGCTCTTAACACCTAAATCTTTACAATAACGTATTTGGAGTTCTAATAAACTTTTAGAAAAAACAGGCCAAAGAACTTTAGGTAGTTTTTTACCATGTTCCCCCATTCTCGTTCCAAGACCAGCGCTTAATATAAGTGCATTTTCAATTTGCATAATATAGGCTTGAAAGAATTTTTCTTTCTTTTGTGAACTCCTCATGAGCCAACATAAGTGAACGCACTTTTTCAAAAGCAAATCCAATATATTTCACATATCTTAAATCCTTTCGATCTGCGTAGATGTATGAAAAACTCCCAATGGCTTTAAATACACGTTGGATTGCCATCATGTCATAGATGTATTTAAATTGTTCAAAGTCTTTCGAAGAATCAAATTTTTTGAAATACTCATTGTAATAGAACTTTATTAATTCTTGTTTATTCACTTCTTCAATTTTATAATAACAATCCTCTAAAAGCGAGACCAAATCATACAGAGGTGTTCCCATTCTGGCGTCTTGAAAATCGATCACAACTTGCTCCCCTTCTTTGATCATCAAATTTCGCGAGTGGTAATCTCGATGCACTAACACTCTAGGCTCATTTGAAAGCATGTAGCAGATATCATATAATTTTTTATAAAGTGCCTCAATCGCTGGAGTTGTTACATCCAGATTCAAATACATCTTTAAAAAATATTTTTTCGTAAACTCCATCTCAGAAAAGAGTTTTTCAGTATCAAAAGCTATCTTGGTAAAACTTTCATTTTTATATTTATCTATGTCGACGCTATGAATTTTCACCATAAGGTCAATTGCTTTTCTGTAAAAATCAAATTCTTCTTTGAGACTTGTAATTTGTGAAATCTCCTTTAAAAAAGTTAAATCTCCTAAGTCTTCTTCTAATAAATATCCTGTGCCTAAGTCCTTATCAAAGATTAGGGGAACTCTTACATTTTCAGAATGCAGAACTCTTTGTAATTTTAAAAATGATGGTTCTTCATTAAGATCAAGTATAGGGGTGTCTAGACAGACAACATAAGAAAAACGTGTTGTCCAAATACGATAATATTTTCTTGTTGAAGCATCTCCTGTGAGTTTCTCAACATTCTCTACAATGTCATCTTTGAGTAAGTTTTTGTTTATAGTCTTCTTAAAAAGTTCCTCAACTAGAATACGTTCTGATTGTTCCGGCTTCATTTCTTACTCGCAATGTTTGATAATAATTTATAAAATGATTTTGAAGAATTTGCTTCATTTAATTTTTTTTCAATAGCTGAAATCCCTTGCTTGGACATAAAGTTTTTAAATAATAATTCTTCTCGAGAAGCACCAACCGCATCTCCTAGATAAAGAGAAAAATCAAGAGGATTTCTATTTTGAACCTGAATCCAATTTAAATATGCTGTTGCATCAAAACCGGCACGCTTTAATACAAAATAACTCCATTCATTGACTCTATATTTATTCTCAGGGTGAAGTCGACTAAGTCTTATTAGTTGTTCATTACTTATAAATCCTAGTGGTATTATTGTATTTTTTTCATAAATATTTCTTTCACTCTTTAAAACTTCAGCAGAAATGGCTGCTACGAAAAGTTCTTCACTTTTAAGATATTTTTCCATTAATCCGCTGGAAATAAAAAATTGTGATTTGGGTAACGAAAAGATAAAAGGTGTTTTATTGTCTATTATATGAAAGTGGGGGCCGCCTTCATGTTTTAAAAGCGATTCATTATTTGTTACTATTCTTTCATAAATCTCGTTGAGATAAGTGGATGATTCTTTTTTGAGTTTAATTTCCTGGTTGCTATCATTTGCTAAATAAGTTGGCCCTAGAGAAGCTAAATGATCGGAATAGTCTTTACTTGTTAACACGCCAAGGTTTAAAGCATCACTTCTTGTTGCATCTTGGGTTGAACATGAGGCCAATAATAAAAATAAAATTTTGTAGAATTTTTTCATATAAATTGCTCCCAAAGTCAGGAGCTGAATCTGTTTAAGTTATTTTAAATTAGATTATAAGCTATTTACGTTTAGAAGCAACATCTCGAGTTGGAACATAATAAAGGGTAAAACCTGCAAAAATAAGATTTGGATCGCGTATGAGTGGCTTATTATTTTCATATAATAATTTCCATTTCTCCGGTGTACCGTATTTATCTTTTGATATTAAACCTAAAGTATCACCAGTTTTAACCATATACGGCAGCCCTGATGGCTTCCAACCAAATTCTTGATCTGGAACAAAATATTTCAAATTCATTCCGCTACTGATTTTCCCTTTAATTTTATCAATATTCCATTTTTTCAAATCATGCCATTTTGTATAATCACCATAAATTTTAAAAGCAACCATCATTAATGTATCACCCTTTTGCACATGATATATTTCTTCATCTCCTACTTCAGGCTTTTTAAAATCTTGAAATTTTGGTTCTTCTGGAATAACCATTGGTTGCTCTTTGCCTTCTTCAGAGTATGCTATTATTTTTTTCTCTTCGACCATTATCTCTGCTTTTGTTTCAGCAACCTTATCCAACGGCCCTTGCATAGGATTGGCTTCATCTGCTGGTCTTTCAACTGGAGATATCTCATCTGGAATTTTAGATTCTGTTATTTTTTGTTCTTCAACTTTTAAATCTGTCGGATTTTGCTCAAAAGTATCGACGGCAAATTCTATATCATCACTTTGCTTTATAGTCGCATCCATTTTATTGGAGCTTGAAAAACTGCAGGAATTTATAATCAAACTTAGAGAAAATAATATCGTTATATTCTTCATAAGCACCGAATCCACATATAAGGCCCATATATTTTTCGGCAAGATTTATATTAAGTTTAATTTGATCGTTAATTCTTCCTAGATTCATTATTCTGTTTACACTAATTGTTTAGAGATTATAAAATGAATTATGAATATTAACGGTTTTAAATTACCTGTCTTTTTTTGTCTGCTAATTGTCCTCGCATTTTCGCCATTGCGCGCCCAAAATGTTTTGGATGATATTGAAGAAGAGGATAGAACCGAGAGCTCATCGACTTCAGAAGTTTCCCCAAACCTCATTCTTGAAACAATTAAATCGATTTCATCATCAAAGAAAATATTTATTCTTACCAATCAGAATCAATCATACTCTCGAGGTGACTTTATATCGATTCTTTTTGCTAATAAACTAGTTTGTAGAGCCTTGGTTGCCAAAACAACGAATGACAAATTATCTGGCATTAAAATTATTAAAATTTATAATTTGTCTCTCTGGAAGCAACTATCTCAAGGTAAAGAAGTTCTCATTTTAAAAGGTGATGATAGTTATTTTTCTAACAAAGAAAAAACTCCTGCTAAAGAGGTGTCACCAAAAGACAAAAAATCAAACAAACTGCAAACAGATGACGATTTATTTAACTCAACATCACTAGAAAATAATGAAGATGATTTATCTTTTGATGAAAATTCAAAGCGCCTCATCAAACCCGATAATTTACTTTCTTTCAACGTAGGTCTTTTAACTTCAAAGGATATCGATGGTGCAGCCACAAAATATACTCAAATCAGTGCATCATGGGGATATCAAATTGCCGACAGTATCTGGGTTGAAGCTGCTGCTGGAACAAATACGATCAGAGACTATCCTTTTACATCTTTAGATACTCGATTGATTAATTTAGAATTCAGGGCGAAATACACTTTAAGCGCGCCTTTTTATAGTTATTTTCAACCTTATTTTGGTTATCAAACTATTCTTGCTAACTCTCCAACGGCCGGAGTAGATCCTGGAGATAACAGTAGATCACCAGAAGATTTAGCTAAAGAATTACAACTTGTTAAAAACTTAAAAAAGAGCACTATTATTTTTGGAGTTACTTATTTAAAGCGAATTGTTCCTGGATGGTTTTTTAGAGCGGATCTTGGAACCGACATACTCAATGGTGGATTAAGCATTGAATTTTAAATTCCTAATCTATTACTTTTTTTTACTTCTTTTAGCTGGCTGCGGGGTTAAGGCAAAGCCATTGCAAAAACCTGAAACTGCGATTGACTCTTATATTGAATCTTACACCTTACCAGCTGATTTAAAAGAAATGAGAGATCAAAATCTAAGGAAGAAATAATGGATCAAAACTTTTCTTTCTTTATTGCCACGGGTTCCAATATTGGCAATCGCCTTGAAAATCTTTTTTGGGCCAAGCAACAGTTGAATCAATATTTTAAATTAATTGCCCATAGTAGAGTCTATGAAAGTCCAGCTGTCGATTATTTAAATCAACCTGATTTTTATAATCAGGTACTAGAATTTGAAATTCCAAACTATTCTGCAGAAGAAGTTATGTCCATTTTACTAACAATCGAAGCCACTTTGGGAAGAAATCGCCTAATCCTAAAAGGTCCCAGGCTAATTGATTTAGATATTCTTTTTTGGGGTTTAGAGAAATATGAATCAACCACTCTACAACTTCCTCATCCCAGGCTATTTGAAAGAAGCTTTGTTGTATTACCGTTATCAGAGCTGCCAGGATTTAAATTTCTTGAAAAAAAATTTCAGTTCAATTTCAACTTTACCAATTCTGCCACTCCCATTTCATGATTGACCAGAGCAAGCTTCACTCTTTATAATTTTATTAGAAAAATACTTTCTTTTAGGAAAAATCGATGGACTTTAATCTAACTCCTGAGCAAATTGAAATTCGTGAATTAGCAATGAAATTCGCTAAAAATGAAATGATGCCTAAAGCACATGAGTATGATGAAAAAGCATCAATGCCTCTTGAAATTTTAGAAAAAGCCTGGTCTCTAGGATTAGTAAACACCTGCATTCCTGTAGAGTTTGGAGGCAATGGTTTTTCTGCAATTGATTCAATGATAATCACCGAGGCACTTGCCTATGGCTGTATGGGAATGAATACAGCTATTATGGCTAATGATTTAGCTCTACTTCCAATTGTTATTGGTGGCAATGAAGAGCAGAAACTTAGATTTTTAACTCCCTTTACTGAAAAATATAAAATTGCCGCTTTCTGCTTAACTGAGCCTGGCAACGGCTCTGATGCTGGAGGATTAAAAACTCTAATTAAAGAAGATGGGGATGATGTTGTTATATCTGGCAACAAAATGTGGATAACCAATGCTGGCTATGCTGATCTTTTTGTTCTCTACGGCACAACCGATTCTGCATTAAAGCATAAAGGGATTACAGCAATTGTAATTGAAAAGGGGACTCCAGGAATTGAAATTGGTAAAAAAGAAGACAAGATGGGGCATCGCTGTTCAGATACACGAGCTATAACATTTAACAATGTTCGTGTTTCGAAAAAAAATATTCTTGGTGGATTAAATCAAGGTTGGAAAATTGCTATGAAAACTCTTGATCATTCAAGACCCATGGTTGCTGCCAGTGCTGTTGGTGGTGCTCAGTGTGCCTATGACCATGCAGTTAAATATGCTAAAGAGAGAATCCAGTTCAATGTTCCTATTTCAAATCATCAAGCTATTCAGTTTATGATTGCAGATATGGCAGTGAAAATTGAGGCTTCCAGACTTCTCGTGCATAAGTCAGCATGGCTCTTAGATAATCATATGCCCAATACTCAACTTGCCTCTTACGCAAAGGCATTCGCTGCTGATTCTTGTATGCAAATAACTACAGATGCAGTACAAATTTATGGTGGTTATGGCTATAGTAAAGAGTACCCCGTAGAAAAAATAATGAGAGATGCAAAGCTGATTCAACTCTACGAAGGCACTTCACAAATTCAACGATTAGTAATTGCAAAAGAAATATTTTCTAGAAACTAACAGGAGCTAATATGAATATTTTCGTCTGTCTAAAACAAGTTCCAGATACTGAAACAAAAATTATCCCAAGTGCTGATGGAACTTTCATTGAAACAAGTTCTATTAAATGGATTATGAATCCTTACGATGAATATGCAGTTGAGCAAGCTCTGCTGGTTCAAGCTGCCAATGCGGGATCAACTGTTACTGTCGTTCGGGTTGGAAGTTCAAAAGATACTGAAGCCTTAAGAACGGCTATGGCGATGGGTGCAGACGATGCATTCCTTGTTGAAACTGCTGACAATCTTGATTCCTATTCGATCGCAAAGGCACTCAAAGGTGCTATTGTTAAATCTGGAAAATCACCTGACCTTATCTTAACGGGCAAACAAGCCATTGATGATGATTGTCTTCAAGTGCCGCAAATTCTTGCAACAATGATGGAGCTTCCTTCAGTTACAGTTGTAGTTGGTTACGAAGGTTCTGCTAATGAAATTATTGTTAAGCGTGAAGTTGAAGGTGGAGCTCTAGAAGTTTATGGAGTTAACCTTCCAGCGATGATTGCTTGTAATAAAGGAATCAACACTCCAAGATACGCTTCTCTTCCGGGAATCATGAAAGCTAAGAAAAAGCCACTTACAATTTTTAGCCTCGCTGATGTTGGCGTAAGCGATGCCGACAGACGAGTAAAGTATTCAAATTTTCAACTACCTCCTGAAAAACCACCAGGAAAGAAATTCGATGCTACCGATGCTGCAAAAATGGCAAGTGTTGTAAAAGATGTTGTTGGATTATTAAGAACAGAAGCAAAAGTTTTATAAGAGGAATTTATGGCAAAAATATTAGTATTTACAGAATTACACGGATCTCATGCTAAAGGTGTTACTTTAGAAATTTTAGGTAAACTTGCAGGCCACACTGTAGAAGTTGCTGCAATTGGGGCAATTCCAGCAGAGGCTAGCACAGAGCTTGCTAAATTTGGAGCTTCAAAAGTTCACTCACTAAAAGGTTCTAACCTCGATAAATATTCGCCTGAAGGCTATGCCAATGCACTTCATTCCTTTATTGTGACAGAATCTTTTGATTATGTTTTCGCTGGTGCCACTTCTTTAGGTAAAGATTTGATTCCTCGACTTGCCACAAAGTTTGATGCTGGAATGGCTTCTGAAGTAACAAATTTTATTATGGAAGGTGATAAGTTTGCAGGCACTCGCCCCCTCTTTGCAGGAAAATGTTTTGCAAAAGTTGAGTTGTCTGGACCTAAACCACACTTTATCACAGTTAGACCAAACGCTCTTGGAATGAATGCAAATCCAACTGCTGGAGCCGCCACTGCTACTGAGGTAAACGTTGATGCTGGTGCCATTCGTGCGATGATTAAAGAAATTGTAAAAGGCACTTCCGAAAAATTAGATCTAACAGAAGCCAATATTATTGTTTCTGGTGGTCGTGCTATGAAAGATGCCGCCAATTTTAAGATACTAGACGAGATGGCTAATGTCATTGGAGCCACTGTTGGTGCTTCGAGAGCAGCCGTTGACTCTGGATTTGCACCACACGCAATGCAAGTTGGTCAAACTGGTAAAACAGTTGCCCCTTCACTTTATATTGCTTGTGGTATTTCAGGAGCCATTCAACATTTAGCTGGCATGAGAACTTCTAAGGTTATTGTTGCCATCAACACTGATCCTGATGCTCCCATTTTCACTAAGGCAGACTACGGTATTGTTGGTGATTTATTTTCAATTGTTCCGCTCATGACTCAAGAATTTAAAAACCTTCTTGGTAAATAAAAGCAAGCCCACTTAAAAAGTGGGCTTGTTTAATTATACTATCTCCTAAAATGCAAAACCATTTTGAGCTGCTGTTTCTTTTATCTCATCCGCATTTAAAACTTGAACTGGCTCTTGCGATTCAAAATCAGCGGCTATCTCTTTTCTTTCTTCGATTACTTTCTCTGCTGCAACTTGAGTTTCTACTTTTAACACTGATTCTTCCTGCACCATCTCTTGGTTATCGGCTTGATCTCTTTCAACTTCTTGAACTTTATCCATTTGCTCTTTTGTAACAAAATTCAACATAGCTCCAGCGATTGGACCTGTTACGAAACTTATTCTATAACCATCTTTGCCATTATTAAAAACAACACCTGAAACTTCTTCACCATTAACTTCAGATTTAAATGTTCCACCATCCATTAAGTCAGCAGAATCAATTTCAATATTTTGAGTTTCTCCATTTGGATTTCTTAGTTCTACCGATAAACCACTGATTGATTTTGCAGCTAAAGTGACTTGTCCCGAAATATCGTTACCGGCCAAAACCTTATTTGACTTTGCTTGGTTAAGTGCTCTTTCAAGAACTAATTCAACTTCTTCATTAACAACAAGTGCCTTTCCAGCGCTAATATCTTGAACTCTTTTTGCTTCCAAAATTTCAAAGCCACTTCCGATTTTTTTATAAAGTGCAATTGTTCCAAAATCAGACAAAAGAGAAATTTTATATTCTAATTGCGGATCATTATTTACTTTTACTGTACTTGTTCCAACCAATTCAAACTTAACTTTCATAAGTTTTTTAGCATCTTCTGGATTAGCGTTTTTATCTAGAGTTACTTTCTCATCAGCCCCAACTATTCTTGTTATTTCCCAAGTAGTATTTATTTTTTTAATGTTTTCTGCATTTACTGGTAAATAAATTTGGGCAACTCTAGAAACTGCTTCTGAAGCAACACTTCTCTCAACTGGAGTCATTTCTTTTTCCATGACTTCTGCATTGGTCGACTTTACGGTATGTGCATGAAAATCATTAATCGCCTGAACCACTACAACAGAGCTAACACTCAAAATTGCAAAGATGGCCTTGTTTGATGTTAATAAGTTCATACCTATTCCCCTTTAAAGTTACTTAAGGGTTATAAAGCAAGAGGCATGCCATGCAGCATTGGCTCGACATTAGGCATAGTCTTCAACTAAGTACTTATTAATTAATGATCGTTAGACGAAGGATAGTTTTGCACTGGTTAGAATCTAGTCACCCTGCCTATAATATTTACATTCAGGCAGGGGTTAAAAGCGAAAAGAGGAGGATAATTAGTTTTTTGAGGGCTTAATATCCCAATCACTATGAGAAGAGCGGTAGCGCTTAAGGGCAATTACGACTAATTCTGCAAGGGGAATGTTAGAGGCTATCGTCATTCTTTCAAAAGAATCAACAACTTCCTTTTCTATCATCACTTTTAGCTCTTTTAGTTCACCTTGGTTTTGGGCCTGAGTTTTCATAACATCTCCGTACAATTTTATAAGTATAGTCATAAAATACTATTAACTTCTGTCTAATTTTGAAACACCTTTATTGCTCTTTTTTTACGTAAACTGACTAAAGCATTGGTCACTTCAAACTCCATTAACTTACTGTATTTATATATATCAGACACTTTGCACCATTCTGTTAAAATTGTCAGAACATCAAATTCGTCCGCCGTAATCATTTCGTGATTCACTATTACTTCTGGATCTATTACTAACCTTAGCTCTGGAGCTGGCTTTAGTTTTTTTGCCTGAATATATTTTTGAAACATATTTTGTGCTTCATTTTTAATTTGATCAAAATTTATTTTCATAGAACAGTTAATTTCCGAAATCACTTCGGGCTCAACGACAAATTTGCAATTTACTTGGGAATCAACATCTTCAAAAATCATTTTATAAAGTGCATTTTTACCCTTTAGATTTCCAACATTGGCGCCAACAACAAAACCATCCTTAAGATAAACTACTCCATAGAATTGCCCAGAATTTAGGAGTAAGAGATTTACCTTACCTGTAAAGCCAAACGAAGCCTGCTCCTTTAGTACCTCTAACAAATTTGTTTTCATTTTAAAAAACCTATTTAAGAAAAAAGCTTCTTAAAAAATCCTTTTGACTCTTCTGGTGACTCGTTTCCATTAAAACACTTTTCAATATTTTTAGCTAACAACATATAAGCATTCCAAACAGGTCGACCCTCATATTTTTTTTCATTCATATATGGCAGACCTTTATCTGAGCCTTCACGAAGTGCCATTTCTAGGGGAATTTCAGATAATAACTCCACATTTAATTCGCCTGCTGCTTTTCTCACTCCACTTTCACCAAAAATAAAATATTTTTTTGTAGGCGCATCTTCTGGAACAAAATAGCTCATATTTTCTACCATACCTAAGACTGGGATCTTCACTTGATTAAACATGTTTAAGCCCTTTTTAGAATCAAGAATTGCCACGTCTTGCGGCGTAGAAACAACAATTGCACCATCAATATCAGTTGCCTGCACCATGGATAACTGCATATCACCGGTTCCAGGAGGTAAATCAATGATTAAATAATCTAGATCTTCCCATGCTACATCAAAAAGAAATTGATTTAACACTCCTCCCAGCATTGGGCCTCGCCAAATAACAGGATCTTTTTCATTAATAAATAACCCAAAACTAATAAATGGAATTCCATAGGCATCAATGGGAAGAATTTTTTTATCTGGAGTTGCTCCGGGTTTAGCATCTCGTTTATTGAGAAGCATCGGCATCGACGGTCCATAAATATCTGCATCCAAGAGACCAACTTTTTTGCCAAGATTTTTCAAGGCAAAAGCTAGGTTTACAGCAACTGTAGATTTACCAACTCCTCCCTTACAAGAAGAGACAGCTATAACTTTTTTTGCCCCTTGCACTCTTTTCTTGTTTGCTCCAACCGGACCATGACCAGTTTTTATTTGAGCACTCTCAACCTTTTTCTCTGCGCTCACTGGCGCTGGGCTAAAAGTTTTTCCTGTAAAAACATCTGATGAATTTTCAGAGACAGTAAGTACAGTTATTTTTTCATGAGAATAATATTGAGAGACGGCATTTGAAATAGAAGCTTCAATGCTCTTTTTTTGCTCAGGAGTTATACCATCTCTTTTATATTTAAATATTAATTCATTTTGGTCAGCTTTAATTTCTAAAATGCGCCCCTCTTCTTTGAGAGTTTTGCCATTCTGAGGATTAATTATAACGCTTAAAAGTTTTGTGATATTTTCCAATAAATTTTCTGACATAATAGCTCCAGTAATACTAATCTTAATTTTGATTTGTTATAGCAAAACTTATTCTTTTTCACAATTTTATAGATCGAAGACTATATTTAAATTATGATTAAATGACGCTTTATCTGCAAAGGGGAATGCTCGTGTCTTATAGCCGAAAAATCTATCTTATTAATCCAAAGTTTCAAATACGCTTTAGCTTGTATGTTTGTTTGGTTGTCTTTTTAACAAGTATCATTTACCCCTTCTCTATCTATGAACTTATGAATACGATCATTGCTCATTTCGCCTTAAAAAGCCCAGAAATTGCAGCCAACTATAGCAACAAACGAGATGCACTAATCATTTTTCTTGTTCTTCTGCACTTAGGTTTCACTTGTTTAACTTTCTTTCTCTGTATTTTCTTCTCTCACAAAATTGCAGGCCCACTTTATAAACTGGAAAAGCATTTACAGCTTCTCAGAGAGCCTGAAGAGAATCCTGGGCAATTATTTTTTCGAGAGGGAGATTATTTTGGCGAACTTGCAAAAGAAGTAAATGAAACTATGTCATTTATTGAAGATAACCACAAGAGCGACTTGGTTTACTTGAGCGAAGTAACCTCTTATATCAACAATCTAAGCTTAGTTGTTCCAGATGATAAGCGAGTAGTTTTAAATGAAATTTCATCACGTCTCTCACAAATGCAAGAGAGATTTACAAAAAGTTAGACTTAAGCTCGGAAATTATTCGGAGGTTTACTTGTTAAGGCTTTTGACACTGACACTATTTTTTATTTGTTATTTGTCGGCAGCACTTGCAACACCTAACTTCCATATTACATCCAACGCGTATGCAGAAGATGCTCCATTTCACCTTAATTATTCATCTGTTGATTATGAATTTGGTAGAGATATTGATTCACTTTTTAATGAGCTTGCTAAAAATCAAATCAAGAAGAAAACAATAGATTCACTTTCTCGCTATCAAAAAAAAGTGCATTCGTTTAATATTCTCAACTCTACCATTGATCGATTAAATCAATTATATAAGATTGGAGACCAGGATTCGTTTTACAATAAATGTGCCATCGTTTCTAAGAATTTAAATACTTTTACTGAAAGCATTGCTGATAGAATTAACATTTCTATTGATAAGTATTGCCGAAATTTATTTTTAAAAAGACTAAGCGAATTATCTTCAAATATAAACTTCTCCACAAGAGATCTAGCTTATTTTAAGGATGCTGCTCCATTTTATAGCACCGGTGAAAATCAAGCAGAGCTCGTTACTTTTTTAAGACATTTTAAGTCTAACAGCACTGAACATGAAAAGCTTTCTAACATATTAATTGAAAAATATATTGAATTTAAAATTAGACCTGCAACAAACATCTTAACAAACTTAAAAGTTAATTATCAGTTTAATAAATTTCTTCAAAACAATTTAAACTTAGATGATAATTCAAACTCTTATTTTCAAGAAGAATTTCAGCGTTTAGCCAAAGATTCCCTGGAGGCAGCTGACAAAGGTGACTCTCTTCTTTCTAAAACGCTTATTACCAATGCTGTATCTTTTTATTTGAAAAATAAAAACTTTATCAATCCCAAAAAAGCCTGGAGTGGCGTTACACATACGGGAAAGGCACTTTTTTATAAGGGTAAAGATTCAGAAGCTATTGAAATTTTTAATTTGGCACGAACAATTGCCCCAAAGGAAGAGACATCTGAATCTT
This sequence comes from Bacteriovoracaceae bacterium, assembly GCA_947448205.1. Classification (GTDB taxonomy): domain Bacteria; phylum Bdellovibrionota; class Bacteriovoracia; order Bacteriovoracales; family Bacteriovoracaceae; genus Bacteriovorax. Next base: position 15,243 of record CANFNL010000016.1, on the reverse strand, counting down.
TTTTCTACTTACTATGGCCTTATATAATTAACAAAGATTATAAGGCGATAAAAAATGTAGTTGATAAGAATTCACTCGATAAAAACTTTGATAAATATGATTCAAAACTGCAATTCTGGATTGCTTTTTCATTTATAAAAACAGGTGATCTCAAAAAGGGTTCAAGCCTTCTCAATAAAATCATTGATACTGCACCTTATACTTTTTACTCCATTATTTCACTTAAAGAACTGGCAAAAATCAACAGCGCTACCATGGCAGAAAATGATATTTTATCCAAGCTTATTGCAAAGTCTGACCCTGTGGAATTTTCTTTAGATAAAACAAGTAATGATCTTAAAGATTCCCTTAGAAGACTTGCCGTTTGGAATAAATTAGGAAATGAAAGATTTGCTACACTTGAGTTACGTTTTATTCAAAACTTAAGTAAAGATGCAACGTTTAAAGACCCAGAATTTGCAAAAACCATTAGCCCAATTGCTCATAAGGAATTTCTTGTTATGAATTTAATTCGCTTATTAAATTCGCAGAAAAAATACATAAGCTCTTTTAGGCTTTTTCAGGATTCTTTAGAGAGCAACTCACTTACCTTAAATTATAAACTTATTAAATTTATTTTCCCTTTAAACTACATCGATATTATTAAAAAAAATGCGCAAAATCTTGATCCACTCATAATAATCTCACTTATCCGCCAGGAGTCAGCCTTCAATCCCGTTGCTCGATCTGGGGTTGGGGCCAAAGGACTTATGCAGCTTATGCCTGCAACGGCGAAGCGTTTTAATAATCGTGTAAGGACCAAACACTTAGAAAACCCAGAAATAAATGTAGCTATTGGAACAAAATATTTAAAACAGCTTATCAATCGTTTCGATGGCAATCTTATTTTTGCACTTGCCTCATATAATGCTGGGGAAAACCGGATTGATCGATGGAGAAAAGACATCTTTAGAAATGATGATCCACTCTCAACAATTGAATCAATTCCATTTGAAGAAACAAGAAATTACGTGAAATTTATTTATAGAAATAATTTTTTCTATTCACTGCTTTCTAATAAATCCGTTTTAATGGTTCCACTAGAAGACACTTTTAAGGTAAGTGTTAATTTAAAAAACTACTAAACATTAAAGCGGAAATGCATAATATCTCCATCTTTTACTAAGTAATCTTTTCCTTCTACTCTAAACTTACCTGCTTCTTTAACTTTTGCTTCTGAACCAAATTTAATCAGGTCTTCGTATGAGAAAACTTCAGCTTTAATAAACCCACGTTCAAAATCAGAATGAATAACGCCCGCGCACTGAGGCGCTTTAAAACCATCGTGGAATGTCCAAGCACGGACTTCTTTAACACCTGCAGTAAAATAAGTTTTTAACCCAAGCATATTATAGGCAGCTCTGGTTAATTTATCTAAACCCGACTCCGTAATTCCTGCTGCCTCTAGAAATTCTTTTTTCTCTTCGAGAGTTTCTAGAGAAGCAATTTCAGATTCCAATTTTCCACAAATAACCATTACTTCAGAATTTTCTGCTTTCGCATAAGCCTTAACTGCTACAACATGATCATTGTCTTTAGTTAGGCCTTCTTCATCAACATTACAAAGATAGATAACTTTTTTCATAGTGATCAAATTAAGATCCTCAATTGCTAATCTGTCTTCATCAGAAAGAGATGAGTTTCTAGCTGCAATACCACTTTCTAATTCCACTTTAAGTTTTTCTAAAAGTGGTAATTGTATTTTTGCCGATGATAAAACATCTTTATTTTGAGATTTTAAAAGTTTTGGAATGTTTTGTAATTTTTTTTCTACAACTTCCAAATCAGCAAAAGCTAACTCTAAATTAATTGTCTCTATGTCATCTTTTGGATTAACTTTTCCATGAACATGAATTATGTCACCATCTTCAAAACAGCGAACAACATGAACGATTCCATTTACTGCTCTGATATGTCCCAAAAATTGGTTACCCAAGCCTTCACCCTTTGAAGCACCCTTAACAAGACCAGCGATATCGACAAATTCCACTGTGGTGTAAATCATTTTTTCAGGTCCGACAATATCACCAATTTCTTTCATACGAGGATCATGCATGGCCACGATCCCTACGTTTGGCTCAATAGTGCAAAAAGGATAATTGGCCGCTTCTGCTGGTGCTGAAGTGATCGCTGAAAAGATTGTCGATTTACCTACGTTTGGAAGTCCAACGATTCCACAATTGAGTGCCATAACTAATTCCTTATTTTTAAATTACTTTTTTCTTACTATATGTTGTAGCGGCTTTATCAAATCCTAGTTTTATATATTCTTCAAGGGCCTCTGCTGCTGCCTTGAGATAGTGTCTAAAAAAATCTTTATCAACTCCTTCATACCCTGATAAAACCCAATTGGAAACATCGCCGTGAACCGGACGTCCAATTCCAATGCGCAATCGTTTATATTCTTGACTTCCAAGCTTTTCTGTTATGGATTTCAAGCCGTTGTGACCAGCTAGCCCCCCACCTTTTTTAAAGGCTATGGTGCCAAAAGGTAAATCTAGCTCATCATGGACAACCAAAATATTATCGATGCCAATTTTAAAAAAATTCATTAATTGCTGAACACTTTCGCCAGAGAGATTCATGTAGGTTTGAGGTTTTAAAAAATAAATCTTATCTACGCCATAGGAGTGCACAGAGTATTGACCCTTAAATTTTTCAGTCCATCTTAGTTCATTACTAAAAGTGAGCTCTTCAAAAGTATCCCATCCAATATTATGACGAGTATGATGATATTTTGTTCCTGGATTTCCAAGGCCTATGATTAAGCGGTCCATAGACAAATACCCTTAAATAAATAAAGAACTAACGGAGTCATTATTAAATGTTCGATGTATGGCCTTTGCCAAAAGTTCTGCTGTTGATAAGACTTTAATTTTTTCAACTCTTCTCGCATTCTCAGTTAGAGGGATGGTATCGGTAACAATAACTCTATCGAGTTCTGTGCACTCCGAAATTCTCTTAATAGCTGGATCAGAAAAAACAGGATGGGTTGCGCAAGCATAAATCTTAGTAGCTCCATGATTGCGAAGTGCCTTACAAGCTTCAACTAAAGTTCCAGCAGTATCAATCATATCATCGATGATAATACATTCTTTTCCCTTAACATTTCCAATCACATTCATGGCTTCAGCAATGTTTTTTCCCGTACGTCTTTTATCAATCATGGCAATTTCTGCATTTAATTTTTTAGCATAAAAGCGGACGCGTTCAACACCACCAGCATCAGGAGAGACAAAAATAGTATTTTCATTGAAAATTTCTTTTTTTATGTAATTTAAAATAACTGGTGAAGCGTATATATTATCAAAAGGAATATTAAAAAATCCTTGTATCTGACCAGCGTGAAGATCCATAGTGATCACACGACTTGCCCCGGCCACAGTGAGAATATCTGCGACAAGCTTAGCCGATATTGGTGTACGTGGCGAAGCTTTCCGGTCTTGTCGAGCATATCCATAAGAGGGAATGACTGCTGTTATCGATGCTGCCGATGCTCTTTTTAGGGCATCGATCATAATTAAAAGCTCCATTAAATTGTCATTTACTGGGGCACATGTAGATTGAATGACAAACACATCCGCACCACGAACATGTTTTTCTATCTCACAAAATATTTCGCCGTTAGCAAAGCGAACTAGTTGTGGATTAACTAAAGGCACGTCGAGATAATCAGAAATTTGATTGGAAAGCGATTGATTTGAAGATCCAGAAACAAGAACGATTCGTTTCATTGATCCCTCTTATTTAAATTGAAAATGGCTGGGGTGCTAGGATTCGAACCTAGGCATGGCAGAATCAAAATCTGCAGACTTACCACTTGTCGACACCCCAATATATCTAAATTGCGTCCATTTAATATAAGCTTTAAGACTCTTTTTTGCAAGAGCTAGTTGACCTGATCACAACTGAATTGAAAAAAACGTTTCCCCCTGTCGCGATAAAAATTTTGAAAAACGTTAAAAGCAGTGGTAGCTCCGTATAATCCAAGCGATTTTGTTTTGCGATCCCCTTCGTAGCCGACCCAAATGATTGAAATATTTTTACCATCAAACGCGACATACCAATTATCATATCCATTATTTGTGGTTCCCGTTTTTCCAAAAAAACGTAATTTTTGCATAACCGCATCCACCGAATGCTCAACTGTCGTTAAATTCGGATCGGAAAGTGCAAATAATACACTTTGATTTTGCTCCCTTTGACCAGCCTTTATTTTGCGACATTCATCTTTTAGAAATTGAATATAGGTGTCGCGCAATTCACTTACACTCATTTCCATACTACCCAAAAGCTCAGAGGGGTATTCCTTAAGTGGAGTTTTAAGAGACTTAAAATAAGGTTTTAGCTTTTCTTCTATTTTTTCAAAGCCAATTTCATCTGCAATTCGAATAACTGGTCGGTTATAAGATTTTAACAAGGCTTCTTCTAAAGTGATTTCTGGCTCTTTAATTTGGTGAGCTTCTTTGGGTGACCAAGGCCCCGAGGTTAGTTTTAATTTAATTTCTTTAGTCGACACAATATCGGTTAATTTTTTTCCAAACTCTTCAAAGACTGAATATACGACTGGCTTAATGCTACTTCCAACTTGATGACGTTCAGAAAAAATGGCTTTTTCCTTGTTGCGTTCCACTCTTGAGTAATAACTAAACCACTCATTTCCATTAAGAGATCCCAGTATCACTTTTACTGAAATATCACTTACAGAATTTTTCGAGTTAGAAGCAGAGTTAAATTTTTCATTAATCTTAGACCTAACATCAGCTACCTTTTGGATAAGCACAAATTTTTCATAATTTGATAATGTTGGTTCGTTATCATGTAACGTTCTCCAAATTGACTGGTAATACTGATTTTTTTCCTGCTGCTTAAGAGTCATAAGCCAGCTGTCCCATTTTTTTTGACTCCAAATTTGAGTGGGATCATTGGGAATGAGATTTTCTTGAATGAGCTTTTTATAAACCACTCCAGTGCGCTCTTTTAGTCTTTCAATTTTTTTTAAAGGCGAAAAATAACTTGGGCCTTTAAGTAAGCTGATTAGGATTGCTCCCTCATAATGTGATATTTCTGCTGGTTTTTTTCCAAAATAAAAAAGCGAGGCTCCCAGAATGCCCTTTATTTTTATTCCTTGCAAAGCCCCCCAGTAGACTTCATTTAAATAAGCTTCTAGAATTTTTTCTTTTGGAAACTTGGTCTCAATGTAGACCGACATGACCATTTCTTTAAATTTTCGCGAAAGCGTTTTTTCGTTAGTAAAAAAGAGATTTTTAACCAGTTGTTGTGAAATCGTAGAGCCACCTTGCTCAAATCTCATATGACGAATATTGGCTACAAAAGCTCTAAAAATCGATTTGATATCGACGCCAAAATGATCAAGATAGCGCTGATCTTCAACACCAATTAATCCCTTCCAGAAAATAGAGGGTATAAAATCAAAAGAAATATAGTGCTGATAACAATAAATTTCCTGGCAGTCATTTACTAAAAGATTTTTAATTTCGATGTTTTGGTTTACCTGTAATAGTCCCTGCACCTCTGTGAGATCATAGAGCCCATTATTTTGTTTTTTTTGCAGAAAAAACTCTTCCATTGGGGCTTTTTCTGCTGAAAAAAGATAAAAAGCTTGAAGTTCTTCTCGCTTAACAACGGATCCTTCTTCTAGATTTACGGCCGGCAAAATAGTGGTGAAGGGGTCGATTTCTCTTTGAGTCTTTTCTTCCAAAATTGAAAGTGAGGTTTCTGCTATCGTCCACTTAACGAATCCAAATCCCACAATTAATAAAATAATGAAAGTTATGAGAGATAATTTTAATATCCGAATTGCCCATTGCTTCATGCGATTTACTTGGTTTCTTGTTTTTGACTTAACTACCTTCATTTCATATAGTATTTTAAGACTTTTTTCCAATGTTTATTGTTCTATTTTGTGGAGTAACCTTATGTCGAAGCAATTGCAAAAATTATTAGCAATGACTGTTCTGACCCTTTTGCCTGTATCTTCTTTCGCCCTTCCAATTGATTGGCATGGCTCATTTGGTGTTGACACGACACTTATGAGCGATTTCCGTTTAATTAAATCAAAAACGGATAATTCAACTGGAAACGATGGAACTCAAGAAGTTAAACTTACTGCTGGAAACAAGAGCAGTGCTTCCTGGCAAAGTTATGTGCTCAGACTGAGCCCGACGATGGTGATTAACGATGCGGCTACTTTTTTTGGAGAGCTCTCAACTGGGTATGCTAATGGTGGATTCTTAGGAGATAGCCCGGCCGTTGATGCTGGAGCTGTTGCTGGTACATCTGCTGGTAACAATGGTGCTGGCCTTTTTTATCACAATCAAAGTTTGGGCCAAGGCTTAAATATTAAAAAAGCTTATATCGAACTTTACTCTGATACAGCCACATACGTCATTGGTCGCCATACAACAGAATGGGGACTTGGTGCCATTTATAACGATGGCAGTGATGCTTGGGATCGCCATGCAAGTTCACGTGACGGAATTACCATGAAATTAAAAATTGGAAATTTTCACGTTAGTCCATTTTGGTCAAAAGTTTCTAATCCTGGCTACACAGATGCGACTAACGCTAAGGAATACGGAGCGGGATTGTTATATGATAATCCAGAGCGCGATGTTGCCTTTGGTTTAATGTATGGAAAAAAATCAAATGGTGTTTCAAATGATCTTTTTAAAACGTCAATCAATACTCAGGTAAGCCTTGGCGAAAACGACATCACCATCACCGATCTTTATTTCAAAAAAGTTTTTGGTAAAATTGATATGGCCGTTGAAGTTCCACTTATGTCAGGTGAGTTAGGAAAAACAAGTGCTGCAGGAACTGCAACAACTTATTCAGCTAAGGCTTTCCTTTTACAAACTAATTATAAATGGACCGACACTTGGACGGTTGGATTAGATGCTGGTCAAGTTAGTGGACATGATGGCGGAACAGGTAAGTTTGGTGCGCTTTATTTAAATCCCAATTATCAGATTGCTAATTTAATTTTCCGATACAATCGTAATGCTGTTGGTACAACTTCACAGAGTATCTATGACTCTTCAATAACCAATGCTCGTTATTTTAAATTAAGATCAAGCTATAGTTCAGAGAAGTGGGTATTTGATTCTGCTCTTATAATCGCTAAGGCGATAGAAACGGCTAAGGCCGGAGCAAATGCTTATAACCACACTAAAAATAAAATCTTCACAAATGCGGTTGGAAACCAATCTGATTCAATGGGAACAGAAGTTGATTTCAATGCAAAATACCATTGGAACAAAGAAGTTTCGATTGGTTCGGCGCTTGGATATTTTATGCCAGGAGATTATTTTAGTTACACAAACAGTGCAACTGTTACTAACCAAACAAAGAGCTCCTTGCTTCTTCAAATTAATACAGCCGTTACTTTCTAGTTAATAAAAAAAGGGAGCTTAAAGCTCCCTTTTTTTATTTCAATTTTTTTTAAGATCTTAAATCCTAGGCCAACCCATTTGTCCGCCACCTTGTTGCATTTGTGGCATTTGGTATTGACCTGGTTGAACTTGCATTTGAGGGTTAACCATCATTGGGCTATTCATCCCCATACTTCCCATGGCCATTGCTCCACTATTTCCCCCCATGTTGTAAAGAGAAGGATCATATGCAGTTGACTGTTGAGGTCCATTGTATCCCGGGAATCTATCGGAAAAATTATCATCAAAGCTTGAATACGATGCACCGTTTGGATCATATCCTTCGCCAACAGGAGTTTCGTTGGCCACTTGGCGTTTTTGTTGATACTCGTTATAGTTGTTTCCCATTTTGGCAAGCTTATCATTTCGACCTTTAATGTATTGAAGATCTTTATCTCGCTTTTTGAGCTCGGCATTTCTTCTTTGCTCAACACCACCCATAAAGGCTTTACACTGCACTGGATTCACCACACTTCCTGTCCAACCAGCGCTACAATATTTCATGTAGTTTTTTTGCTCATTTTGTTGGTATTCATTATAACGTTTGTTCATTTTATCAATGACTGCCATTCTCTCTCTTTCAGTTTTTTGGATAGGATATAAATTACCTTTACCTACTAGGTACTGATCAGTCCAATCAGAAAGTGTTCTATCAAATTTCTGAAGGCCAGCGTATTGTTTTTGATTGGCTTCCTCAAAAGTAAGCGGCTTTCCTCTTTTTTCATCTACTGCGCCAGCATAAACTTTACCGTATAAATAAGACTTAAGCCTGATGTCTTCAATTGTTTTAGCTGTATCAGTGGTTGCATATTTTTCCATCACACTATAAAGACTTGAAAATGAAGTGGCGGATCTTCTGGAAAAAGCACTCACATCTTCATTGATTTTTTTTATTTCATCATCGATAGTTTTTTTGCGAGGATCTTCATCGTCTAAGTCAGCTCTTTGTTTTATTAAGCCATCAAGACGGTAGATTGCAGGGTTTAAAAACTTACTATCTAGCTCTTTTGCTAAATCTGCATACTCGCGACTTAGTTTTTTTGCTGTAGCTTCATCCATTGTAGACTTTTCAGAATTAAGCTTGTCTTCGATCTTTGTCATTTTGGCAGCAATTCGCTCTACGTCTTGCTTGACGGCAGCAAGATAGCCGGCGTCAAGCTCAGACTTAATTTTATCTGCAATATCCTTCAAGGCATCGGCATTACCAATAGACTTTCTCGCTTCGGCAATTTTTTGAGCATCGCCAGTCTTACAGATCGCCTTTAGTTCTTCGATCATTACATCTTGACCTTTATTGAGATAACTAATTTGTGGTTGAATTTTTTCTGCGACCATACAAAGTGTAGAAGGAAGTTCAACACTTTGATCTAGTCCATAAGAAGCTTGATAACCATCTTTTCCAGAAAAAGCCTTAGGATAGCCATAAGATAATTTTAAAGTTTTTTTAATGTCTTTATCTTTTTCAAATGAATAATCTAATACATAAGAATATTCAGAGTATTCTTTGCCGCCAATTTTATCGTGATCGATTTTTCCTTCGACCAAAATCTTTTTTTCTTCTAAACAAGCTAGGTATTGAGAATAGGTTTTACCATCTTCCATCTGCATCATAATGGTGACATTTTTAGTTGCTGGATCTTGATAAAGCTGAGGTTTGAATTTTCCACAGGTGTCTATAGAGGCTGGCAATTTAACTAAAATTTTATTATCTTGACGCTGTTCAAAAGTTAGAGAAGAACCATCTCTTGAAATATGTTGAAAAAAATCTAGCGGAAAATATGTTGCCGCATCAGGATCTTGCTTGCATGAAACTGAAGCAGTTCCTTCTTTAATTTCAACTTTTTCATTGCCAACTTTACCAGGTTGCACCACAACACTACCAGATGCTTTACCCGCTGGTGTTCCAGCGTTTCCGGGAGTCCTGATCCCTGTTATTCCGGCATAGGTCGCTGGTGACATTAGCAAGCTGTAGGCAATTGTAGCAGCAAGATACTGGCTAGCCTGTATACCCTTCTTCGTTTTTTTAATCATACGAATTTTCCTTTTAGACCGAGGTCTATAATAAATCACAGTTACTTAACGGAGCTTTAAGAAGGTTACTTTAAGATTTAATCAAAATAATAAGGATCGACCTCTATTTTCAATGAGATGCTACGGGGCGGGCGATAATTTTTACTAAAGGTATTTAGAAGATTATGGAGTTGATTAATCTCTCTACTTCTGATCATGAGAGACCATGTGAATTTATTTACCTTTTTCTCTACCATCGAAGGCCTGGGTCCTAAAACTTCAACTTCTGGAAAATGCTTTAAACAAAGAGAGCGCAACTGATTTGCTTTTTCCGAACTTTCTTTAATGACATCACCTTGCGATTTTGAGTTAAAATAAATAAGGGCAATTTTTTTTACTGGTGGAGATGAGCACATTTGGCGCATTGGGATTTCGTCTTTATAAAAGTCATCAAAGCTATGGCTGAGCAAGTAAGAAAAAATTTTATTTTCAGGGGCGAGAGTGTGAACGAGAACCTCTGCTTTTTTTCCAAACCTACCGGCCCTTCCACTTACCTGTGTTAATGTTTGATAGACTCTTTCGTTAGATCGGAAATCAGGAAAATTTAGCTGTGAATCTATCCCTAAAATCAAAACCAAGTTTACATTTTCAAAATTGTGCCCTTTTGAGAGCATTTGTGTTCCAACAAGAATATCAATTTCTTTTTTGTGAAATTTATCTAAAACTTCTTCCAATTGATTAAAGGTCTTTATTTCATCGCGATCAAAGCGTTCAATTTTTTTATCCGGCAATAAATCCACTAAAACCTCAAAAGCTTTTTCTGTACCAAAACCTTTAGGCGCTAAATTAAGATTCATGCATTCAGGACACATCTCTGGAGATTTTTCGCTATATTCACAAGTTTGACAGGAGAGCTCTTGTCTTTTTTTAAAAAATTTTAAGTTGGTGCTACAATTTGGGCATGAGAATTGATGCCCACAAGCATTGCACTGTAGATAATTAGCATACCCTAAGCGATTGATAAAAACTAAAGCCTGCTCGTCTTTGGCAAGAACAGCTTTAATTTTTTCAATACTTTCACTTGAATAAGGCCAGAGTATTTTCTCACTTTCAACTTTTGAGCGCCCTCTCATGTCTACCAACTCGATTTGTGGCAACTCCGCATTTTGAGCGCGCTTTTCAATTGGTAAGTAGCTAGCTGTTCCGACAAATGAGCTATAGGTTTCCACCATTGGTGTAGCTGAACCTAGAATTACTGGGATTTTTGCAAGTGATGCTTTCTTAATTGAAACATCCCTCGCATTATAAGCACAGCGATCATCTTGTTTGAATGATTGATCATGTTCTTCATCAACAATAATAAGTCCTAATTTTTTAATTGGAAGAAATATACTGCTGCGAACTCCTATTATTAACTTTGGTAAATCATCTTCTTGCAAAAGTTTCCATAACCCAAATTTATCAGAATTATTTATTGCACTATTATAAGAATAGATTGGAACATTTAAATATGTTTCAAATGTTTTTAAAAACTGTGGCGTAAGATTAATTTCAGGCAATAAGAAAAGGACTGATTTTTTTTCAGCAATAATTTTTTTTATTATATCTAAATAAATGGCTGTTTTTCCCGCACCAGTTACTCCATGAATTAGCCATTTAGAGAATTTGTCATATCCAAACCCATGGATTTTTTCGACGATTTCCGCTTGGGTTAGATTTAATTTATACTTTATCTCTTCAGCTCTACCTTGATCAAAATTTAGCTTGCGCGGTTTTTTTAAAAATGGTGGCAAAACATCAAATATTAATTGTCCCAAAGGATAATGGTAATAATTGGACATCCACAAGTAGAGCTCACACTCTAATTCTGTCAAAAAAACCTGCTCTATTATTTCATTTATTTCTTTAACCTTAGAAGCATCAACATCTTTTGACTCTAAGACAATTTCCCAAACACAACCATCAATAATACGTTTTCCAAGTGGAACTTTTACTAGCACACCTCTTTTGAGTTTTCCAGCCACTTCATTGCTAGCCTTGTAACTTAAAAAAGATCGATTAAATGGAGAATTTACTGCTACAAGAAAATAGTTATCCTGCATAGTTAAAATAAGAAACTAAAATAATTAACATTTTTTTGAGGTGCTTGTTTTTTTTCTTCCTCGTATCTTTCCGTTAATTTTTTTTCGTTATTATTCTTGCTATCAAGACTCATGATTTGCATTTTATAAGATTGCCCCGAGGAATCTTTTATTCGAATAAACTTGGGAAGCTCGTTTGTATTATTAAAAAGCATGTAATCACTAGCTTCTAATTTTATTTCTGCATCAGCTAATTTTAGTTCAACCTTTCGAAGTCGTCTTTCTTCGTTTGAAAAATAAGCCTGGGTTGATTTCCAATCCGCTTTCCAAAAAAATTCATTTTCTACTTTCACTAATTCGATATTTTTTGAGCGCTCAAAAGTATTTGCTCTAAATAACTCAATAATTTTAGCTTTATTTTGAGGGTCCGCTGGGTTTAATGGCGAATTGGCTTCTCCTTTCCCCTTATTGCTTGCTAAGTAGGCTCGGTAGGCACGAAATAACTTTATTTTTTCATCATTTAATAGATTTTTATTTTTAACAATTTGTACACCACCCTTTTCTAAAAAAGCTTCCATACCGATGGATCGATTTGTTGTGAGCATCATAAAAACAGCATAAAACATTCCTCGCTCTGGAGATTTCTCTTTTCGAATAGCCCCTAATAAATCTGGAATAAAAGTTACATCTTTAATTTGCGAGCTAAGCATTTGTGCATTCGAATAGGCAATCTGGAAAAGAGAAACTGTATTGGGATTATCAAGGTTCAATACAAATTTATAGTAATCCGACTTCGGGACTTCGACTTCTCCAGGGCTTGTGGTGACACTTGTCGATTGAACCATGGCCTTTATGGTCAACATTTTCGTTGGTATATTTCCATTGTTCAAATTTTTAAGTAATCCCTCTTCTGTTGGAACTGCTGCAAATGATCTAAAACTTAGAGTAAGAAGAATGAACATTGTGAGTAATTTCATAACTAACCTATTTAATATTATATTTTTCAACTTTTTCCTTTATTAATCTTCTCATCATAGCTTCGGAATCTTTATCCATTAAAGCAAATTCTATTGTTGCATTGAGGTATCCTTCTATGTTTCCCGTATCAAATCGATTTCCTTCAAAAACATGTGCAAAGACTTCGCTTTCTCTTGCTAGTAGATTTATGGCATCAGTTAATTGATACTCCCCACCAACCCCTTTGGGTATTACTTTTAAGGCATCAAAGATTTCTGGTTTAAAAATATAACGCCCGGGAGTAGCAAGATTTGTTGGAGCATCTGCAGGTTTTGGTTTCTCCACCATAGTTGTCATGCGCATGGTTTTTCTATTCGTATCAATATACTCCCCTTTTACGATACCATATTTATAGGTCTCCATTGGATCGACCTCCATAACACCGACGACATTTGCATTTTTATTTTGGCTTGAAATATCTATTAATTGTTTTGTAACCGGATTAGGGCCGCGAACTATTTCATCACCTAAAATAACTGCAAAAGGTTCACTGCCAACGATATCTTTTGCACATAAAACGGCATGACCTAATCCCAGTTGTTCTTTTTGGCGAATTGAAGTCACTTCAACCATATTTCCGATTTTCTGAATAATTTCTAATTCTTTTATTTTGCCATTTTTAATCAAGAAGTCTTCAAGCTCAAACTTTCTATCAAAATAATCTTCTATGGCATTTTTTCCCGACGAGGTGATAAATATAACTTGTTCAATACCTGACAAAATTGCTTCTTCAACTACATAATGAATCATTGGAAGATTGATAATTGGAATCATTTCCTTGGGTACTTCTTTTGTTGCTGGCAAAAATCTTGTTCCCTTTCCGGCAACAGGGATGACGGCGCGACGAATTTTCATTATAATTTCCTTTTAAGGTCTATACTATTTTAATGGGAATCAGAAATATTCACAATCATATCAAAAAAACATTAACCTTGTCAGCATTCTTGCTTGTCATGCCCGTGAACGCCAAAATTCATGAGTATGAAACAACTCATTTGAAATCAATGGGAGGCACTGGTGTTGGATCAATATTGACTGAGGATTCTGCTTTTTTAAATCCGGCTTCCCTTGCTTTTTTCACGACATCTTCAGTCTATTTTCAAAAAGACAATGGGGCCTTAACAAGTAACAATGCTTTATCGCCAAATCCGAAGTCAGTGGGAATTGTCTTCGCAGATGGTAATCCCTCACTTTCGGGATCGATAAGCTACATCTCTCAAGTTGAAGATATCTACAAACGCAAAAGATGGGGCTTAACGCTATCTGGGCCCACATCCGAAAAATCATCCATGGGAATAAGTATAAGAAAGAGTGAAGACCAAAATACATCCACCAATAAAACTGATAAATATTATCAAAGTGTTCTTGGGATCACCCATGCTGTTGATGAAAAATTCACCATCGGCATCATTGCCTATGACCCCTTTAAGTCAAAATCTCACGAAACAAAGGCGATGATAGGTCTTCAATATGTATTAATGAATTACATTACAGGTGCTTTTGATTTTGGCGGCGATTATACAGCAAATGAAATTTCTAAAACACTTATATATAAAGCAGCACTTCAGTTTAAAGTTCTAGATGATTTTTTTCTTTCTTTTGGTGGCTTTAACGATAGGATTCGTTCTGAAAAAGGCAATGGTTTTGGATTATCATGGATTCAACCACGCCTCTCATTTGAATTTGCAATTAAAAATACTTCACGAAATGGAGATCCCTCTATTGCTTTACCTGAAACAAAATTTAAAGAAACTTCGCTTGCGGCATCTTTACGCTTTTAATATCGAGAGGACATAGTGGCTAAAAAGAAAACCGACAACAACCTTAAAGACGAGAAAAAAAGAGCTCAAGTTTTCGAACTTTACCGCACAAGACTTACGCATCTTAAAAGAGCGCAGGCCCTGGTTAAAGATGATCGCATGGCCTTAGCTGTAGAATCATACACCAAATACCTTGGTGTCCTAGCACTTTATTTCGATACCACTGAAGACAAATTGACTCCATCACTTTTTGATTCTGAAAAAGACATGACTGAACTTTTACTGATAAGTCATGCATACTGGGATTTAGCTAAAGCTTTTGACCGCTCTCCTAATCTTCAACGTGATTGCCTCCGTTGCTTGGAACAATTTGTTAAATTTTCTATTGGTTTTAAATACCAACACGTAAACGCTCAAATAATTCGTAAGTATAACAACAAAAAACAAGCTCACAATCCAAAGGCTTTCGATGCTGCCTATCAAAAAATACAAATAAACTCTAAACGATGCTACTTAGCGACTTCATGCTTTGGAAGTGATGATATTAAAACAGAAACACTTCGACATTTTAAATTGGCCATTGCTCCTTTTGAGAGGGGTAGAGATTTTATTGATTTTTATTATTTATATTCCCCCAAAATTATTTCTTTCTTTGAACGTTACCCAAATAGTAAACCTGTTTTTGAAACGCTATTTTTCAAACCTCTTTTAAGTCTTTTTTGTTTTTTGATAAGGCCATATGTTCAACATAAAAAAACTCATTCTTAAAGAGTGGATACGCTTTTTTCTGGGATCAACTTTTGTATTATTATTAATACTTTCACTTGGTCATGTTTTAAATTCACTTCTAAAAGACAGCGCTGAGTTTAAATCAATTTTTGA